>JAEMQE010000062.1 GCA_022758945.1 Lentimicrobium sp.
TTGTATGTGAATTTGTTGCGAATACCACCAATCAAATCTGGGTTGATATCTCCAATGATATTATTAGTAGAAGAGTTGAGTACGTATCTACCATTTTTTACAATTTTAGGACCTTCTGTATTAACAACACCAGCTACAGGAGTAGCAGTATAGTATGTAAAATCTGTTCCTTTGATAATTCCTAATGGTTGTCCTACTACAGCATTCAAAGAAACACCACCTTGGAAACTATTCAATTGTAAGTTTTCGATTCCAGGAGCTAAACCAACAACCGTACTTTTGTTTGTTGACCAGTTTACAAAGATGTCCCAAGCAAAATCTTTAGTTCTTATAGGAGTAACATTAAATTGAACCTCAACACCTTTGTTTTCAATATCAGCTGCATTTACATATTTACTTGAATATCCAGTTGTTGTAGAAAATGGTACTGCAATAGCCTCACCAGAGTTTTCGTTTTTATAAACGGCTACGTCAAATCCTAATCTTCTGTTAAAGAATTGCATTTCTAAACCTAGCTCTTGAGCAACTGTTTTAATTGGCTCTAGATTTGGATTATTTTTAGTACTGTTTACAGAATACAATTGGTTACCATTAAATGGGTCAAATTTTGTATAAGTATCTACAAGTGATTGACCTGGTGTTCCAAGTGGGCTTTCAGAATAACCACCTCTTAATTTACCAAAGGATAACCAATCTTGGTTCACTAATTTGGTAAACACAAAACTTGCTGAAACTGAATTACTGAACAAAGCATTGTTGTCTTTTGGCAAGTTGGAGAAAGCATCTCTTCTTGATGTAGCATCTAAAAACAACATATCTTTGTATCCAAAAGATACTGAGGCATAATAACTGTTTACACCATCTTTAACATCTGATTCTAAAGGGAAAGGAACAGTGCTTACTGAATTGGTTAAGCTATAAATTCCAGGAATAATAAGTCCTCCTTCAGTTGAAGCTAAAATAGAATTTATAGAAGATCTTTTAGCACTTCCACCCAAGATTCCGTTAAAGCTGAAGGCTTCAGAGAAATTATGTTTGAATGTTAAGATGAAATCATAGTTTTGTTCAGAGAAGTTTCTGTTATATCTTTGGTATCCAGAACCTTCATCATTTCTGTTGATTCCAAATTCAGCAGGAACAGAACCTGCTGCTCTTCTTTCTTCTCTAATTTCAGCAAAGGAATCATTAGATACTTTACCAGTTGCAGTTAACCAATCTGTAAGTTTGTAATCCAGTTTTGCATAACCTGTAAAACGGTTTCTGCTGTCGTTTTGATAGTTTTTATATCTGGTGAAGTATGGATTGTCCCAGTATATTGGAGTTAAATTATCTGGGTCAGACCAGTTCCAGGTTACGTTTTGACCTCCGGATCTTTCATAAACTTGTTGTAGTTCTTTAATGTCCACATTAGTTTGAAACCATTGACGGAACATACCAGTGATGTTGTCGTTATATCCAGTTGAGTTTCTACCAGTTGTAGCTTCTGAAGTATAAGCTGCATAAGAACTTAATGATAATCTATCAGTAAACTGATGATTTAATTTTAAACTGAAGCTATTTCTTTTCAATTCACTGTTTGGCATAATACCATTTTGTTTGATATTGTTGTAGTTAAAAACAACGTTAGTTTTTTCATTACCATCCTCCAAAGAGATAGAGTTTGATATAGAAAAAGGATCATTGAAAAAAGTAATAGGACCGTTTTTAGCAGCTGTCCAAGGAGTTGCTTTTCCATAACTATCAGAGTAAGGAGTGAAAGCATTCCAGTTGTACACCAATTTGTTTGGATCAAAAGCAGCTCCAAAAGAAGCATCTTCAGAAGTTGGTACAACTAGATCATCAATACCATCACCGTTGATGTCTCTATACAAGAACAATCCGGTTGGGTCTTCATAATAAGGACCATAACCTGCTCCGTATTTGTTTTGATAAGTTGGGAAAGTTGATTTGTCAATGTTTCCACCTACAACTTCAGAGCTAATGGTAACTCCCATTCCTTTTTTAGTTTTCCCTTTTTTAGTAGTAATCATTATTACACCATTACCAGCTAAATATCCGTATAATGCAGATGCAGCAGCACCTTTCAATACGTTTACAGATTCAATATCGTCTGGATTCACATCCATACCATTGTTTCCATAATCGTAAGTGGTTCCTCTACCACTAGTTTGAGAACCTGTGTTTGAGTTTGTGTTAGCATTATTGATTGGCATACCATCAATAACAATAAGCATTTCATTGGTTTGACCAAGTGCTTTAACTCCTCTGGAGATGGCACTAGTTGATCCTCCAAAGTTGTTGTTTCTTTTAATGTTAACCCCGGCAACTTTACCAGAGAGTTCATTTAAGAAATTTCCACTATTGGCACCAGCAGTCAAATCTTCTGCTTTAACCTCTTGCGTGGCATAACCAAGAGATTTTTTTTCTCTTTTAATACCCAAAGCTGTTGTAACAACAACTTCACTTAATTGTTCTGCATCTGATTGCATTTTTACATTAATAGAAGCTGAACTAGCTTTAATCTCTTGGGCTTTCATCCCAACATAGCTAAAAATCAAGACTTGGCTTGACGATGCTTTGATAGAATATTTTCCATCAAAATCAGTTTGTGTTCCAGATTTAGTTCCTTTTACTAATACGCTCACGCCTGGTAAAGGCATTCCTGCATTGTCAGAAACAGTACCCGAAACAGCTCTCTCTTGCGCAAAAGTAATTTGCGCCACAAGTACTACTAATAGTACTAAGAATCCATTAAACTTTAGTTTCATTTTTAAATATTTTGAATTAGTGAGACAAAAATCTTAATAATTTGTTAACTTTCCTAATAAATGAAAACCTTTTTTTGATTAGTATCAAAATTTAACATTATAACATATAGTAATGATAGTGTTATAAAATTTGATTTGTTGGTTTTTGGCGCTTCCATTTGCAATAGCTAATTTTAGTAAACCGTTTTTGGTTTGCACACCTAAACCAAGTCCAAATCCTAGTAGATTTCCTTTGCTATTTGTGCTATCATCCTGATAATAGCCGTAATCGATAATTGAATGCAAGTACAAATCAGGAGAAATTATATAGCGATATTCTGTAATAATAGCGGTCATAAAACTAGCTTGTAGGCTATTTTCGGCAAATCCTCGAATGGATTTGATGCCTCCAAATCGATATAACTCATTGATAATATAAGTGTCGCTTTTCAAAAAATAATTTTGATAATTTATGTTAAAACAGTTTTTTTTCTTTTAAACCATTAAGTCCCGATAGATTTCGGGACTTAATGGTTTAAAAAGTGTTAAAGTGAAATTTTTGTTCTGCTTAGTGACCAGTTAAATTTAATAATGACCTCTCATACTTTCAATTTCGATTGTATTTATTTTTACATTGTAAACTAATCGATGTTCTTGGTTTATTCTTCTTGACCAAGAACCAGATAGGCTATGTTTTAACTGTTCGGGCTTGCCAATGCCTTCAAAAGGATTTTCTTGTATGGCAATAATCAATTCTTTTATTTTATTTTGAATCGATTTATTTCCTGATTTCTTCCAAAACTTTAAATCATCTACTGCGGCTGGTAAATAGATTATTTCCATAAATCTTCAATTGCTATTTTTACCCCCAAACCTTGCTTGGAATCTTCTCGTGCTTGCAATATTTTTTTTACAAACTCAGGGTCATAAGGACTTTCTTCTATTTCTTCAATTGGAACAACTGCAAAAGATCTGCCTTTTCCCCGATGAATTATTAATTTTTCCTCTTGGGCAATGTCTAAATATTTTTTAATATTTCCTCTAAATTCACTTACGCTAATTGTTTTCATCTTTATGTAGTTTTATACAAAAGTACAATTTTTTGTACTTATTTTATTAAATCAGTATTAAAATAGTCACAGCCCCTAGAAGTTCGTTTTGAAACTAATAGTTACAATTGTATTTGTGCCTTTTATTTCTTGGGTTTTTGTACTCCCATTTGCAATAGCCAATTTTAGTAATCCGTTTCTGGTTTGCACCCCCAATCCAAGTCCAAATCCTAGTAGATTTCCTTTTTTATTTGAGCTATCATCCTGATAATAGCCATAATCCATAATAGAATGCATGTACAAATCCGGGGAAATTATATAGCGATATTCTGTGATAATTGCCGTCATAAAATTGGCTTGCAGGCTATTTTCGGCAAATCCTCGAATGGAATTGATGCCTCCAAAACGATATAATTCATTGATGATATACGTGTCGCTTTTCAAAAAATAATTTTGATAATTTATGTTAAAACAGTTTTTTTTGTTCAAATAGAAGTTATGCATTGCGTTAATGTTGATATAAGTCTGTTTACTTCTACCCGCAGTTTCGGCTAAGTCTGTCGTTGTTCTTTTTCCTAGTCCCATAGTAATGGAAAGATTCGTCTTTTTTGGAAAAGTGGAATTTACGAAATCAAATTTTGAATATTCTAAATTTGCTGTGAGAAATGAGTTTTTGTAATCGCTGATGGTGCTATTATTTGTGTTTTGTATGTCACTGGATTCGGTAGATTGATATCCTAAATAAATCCGAGTGTTGTAATCTGCAAAATAGCCCAAATCAATGGCCGTTTTGGTGTTTTGATAGATACTGTCTTGTTTGAATATATAAATTTGGGCTTTCAAGCCTATAGGGCTTTTGAAAATGTAGGGTAAATCAATGCTTGTTTTGAATGTTTTTTGGTTGTTTCCGTCACTTTTCCAATAAAGCGAAAATTGCTCTCCAGCTTTAATAGTGTTTTCTAAAACTAAATCCAAATAGCCATTGAAGGTTAATTTGCCATTTTCATTGTTGGCAAAACCGATAAAGCCATCAAAAGTATTAGACTTCCTTTTTTCGAGATATACATATATTTTGGTGGTATCTTGAGTAAATAATAGTTCAGGATTTTTAACCTGATTTACAAAACCAAATTTTTCAAAATCATCCTGAACCTTGCGGACTGTTTCTTGATTCAAAATGGTATTTCGGTACTTGCGATTCATTTGTTTTAAATGTCCTTTTGGAAAACTACCTTTTTTGCTGCTTTCGCCAAATTGCACCACAATTTCATCCAATTCTCTTTGCCTGCCGGAATCAAATTGTAAGTCCGCAAACAGCAGATTTTTTTTCTTTTGGATGTTGACCAATTGTAGTTTGGCTAAGGCATAGCCATTTTGCTCCAGTTTTTGTAAACTGCTATTCAAAAAAGATTCTATTTCACTATAAGGAAGGATTAAACTGTCTTTTGTTTTGTCCAACCCAATCAAGTCTTTAATTATGCTATTATTGTCAATTCTAGTTTTGGCTCCCTCTCCTTTGGATTCCCGATAGTTAACGGGAGGGGAGAGGATTTTTCTACCTATATATATATGTATCGATTTGATTTGTGTTCCCAAGCTGATTTTCGCAGTATATGTGGAGTCGTTTTCCTTACTGTTTTCGAGTATTTGATTTTCGATGTACCCAATTTTGGATAGTCTTTCTGACAAAGTGTTTACTTCGTCGGCAACGGCTTTGGCGTTAGCGTGCAAGGAATTGTATTTTAAGGAATCGATGACTTTAGTTTCGATAGTCGAGTTTCCAATTATTTTCAATTGAAAATTTTGGGCAAAACAATTCGCACCAAAGGTAATTAACAATAAAATGAAGATTAAGGGTTTCAAATGAATCTAAATTTTAATAAATGTAACGCAAATATCTGTTGTTTGTGATAAAATCACAAGGTTAAATATTCTAATCGAAACAGCTATAAATGTATTGTTTTATTTTTCAGTAAGAATATTTTTGTCAATTCTGTATTCCATTAAAAAACAAATATTTACTTCTTGCAAAATTTAATTAATTATGATTTGTTTAGAAAAAAATAATTACTACATTTGCAACCCCGTAAAAAGCGGGAAATTTAATATATAAGAAATTTTTAGTATTAATTATGCCAACAATTCAACAATTAGTAAGAACAGGAAGAACTCAGATAACTAAGAAGAGTAAATCGGTTGCTTTAGATTCTTGTCCTCAAAGAAGAGGGGTTTGTACGCGTGTTTACACTACTACACCAAAAAAACCAAACTCTGCAATGCGTAAAGTAGCGCGTGTACGTTTGACAAATGGTAATGAAGTAAATGCCTACATCCCTGGTGAAGGACACAATCTACAAGAGCACTCGATAGTATTAGTTAGGGGTGGAAGGGTAAAAGATTTACCAGGAGTTAGATATCACATCGTTCGTGGTGCGCTTGATACATCAGGTGTAGCAGGAAGAACGCAAAGAAGATCTAAGTATGGTGCTAAACGCCCAAAAGAAGCAAAAAAGTAATTTGAAAAAAGATTAGGAGTTTGGGGATTCAAAAGTTTAGTAATCTAAACCTTTAATTCTTTATAAACTTTTATGACCTTTTCTAAAACAAAAAGAAATGAGAAAAAGAGCGGCAAAGAAAAGACCACTTTTACCAGATCCAAGGTTTAACGACCAATTGGTAACACGTTTTGTAAACAACTTAATGTGGGACGGTAAGAAATCAACAGCTTTTAAAGTTTTTTATGATGCAATTGACATTATAGAAACTAAAAAGCAAGATGCAGAAAAACCATCATTAGACATCTGGAAAGATGCTTTAACTAACGTTATGCCTCACGTAGAAGTACGTAGTCGTAGAGTTGGTGGAGCTACATTCCAAATTCCAATGCAAATTAGACCAGACAGAAAAATCTCTATGGCTATGAAATGGTTAATTCTTTATTCAAGAAGAAGAAACGAAAAATCAATGGCACAAAGATTAGCTTCAGAATGTTTAGCTGCGGCTAAAGAAGAAGGAGCTGCTGTTAAGAAAAGAATGGATACTCACAAAATGGCAGAAGCTAACAAAGCTTTCTCTCACTTTAGATTTTAATTCTTAAGAAATGGCTAGAGATCTTAAATTTACAAGAAATATTGGAATTGCTGCTCACATTGATGCTGGTAAAACAACAACAACGGAGCGTATATTATTCTATACCGGAAAGTCGCATAAAATTGGTGAAGTGCACGATGGTGCTGCAACAATGGACTGGATGGCACAAGAGCAGGAAAGAGGGATTACAATTACTTCTGCTGCTACAACTTGTGAATGGAATTTTCCAACGGAACAAGGTAAAATTTTACCTGAATCACTTCCTTATCACTTTAATATTATTGATACCCCGGGACACGTTGATTTTACTGTAGAGGTAAATCGTTCTTTACGTGTACTTGATGGGTTAGTTTTCTTGTTTAGTGCGGTTGACGGTGTAGAACCACAATCAGAAACGAACTGGAGATTAGCAGATCAATACAGAGTGCCACGTATGGGATTCGTTAATAAAATGGACAGACAAGGATCTAACTTTTTGATGGTATGTCAGCAAGTAAGAGATATGTTGAAGTCTAACGCTGTTGCCATTACTTTGCCAATTGGTGAAGAAAATGACTTCAGAGGAGTAGTTGATTTAGTAAAAAATCAAGCTATTGTATGGCATGAAGAAGGTTTGGGTGCTACTTATGATATTGTGCCTATTCCAGAAGATATGCTTGCAGAAGTAAAAGAATACAGATCAATCCTTATTGAAGCAGTTGCTGATTATGATGAAAACCTTTTAGAGAAATTCATGGAAGATGAAGAATCTATTACTGAGGAAGAAATCAATAATGCCTTAAGAGCTGCAACTATGGATATGGCTATCATTCCGATGATTGCTGGTTCTGCTTTCAAAAACAAAGGAGTTCAATTCATGTTAGACGCAGTATGTAAATACTTGCCATCTCCAATGGATAAAGACGGTATTGAAGGAATTCATCCTGATGATGCTGATTTATTGGAAGAAGATCAAACTAAAATCTTGCGTAAGCCAGATGTTAAAGAGCCATTCGCTGCTTTAGCATTTAAAATCGCTACAGACCCATTCGTAGGTCGTTTAGCTTTCTTCCGTGCTTATTCAGGACGTTTAGATGCAGGTTCATACGTTTTGAACACTCGTTCAGGAAGTAAAGAAAGAATTTCTCGTATCTACCAAATGCACGCAAACAAACAAAACCCAATCGATTATATCGAAGCAGGTGATATTGGAGCGGCAGTAGGTTTTAAAGATATCAAAACTGGAGATACATTGTGTGATGAAAAACACCCAATCATTCTTGAGTCAATGAAATTTCCAGCACCGGTTATTGGTATCGCTATTGAGCCTAAAACTAAAGCTGACGTAGATAAAATGGGTATGGCTTTGGCTAAATTAGCAGAAGAGGATCCTACATTTACTGTTAGAACTGATGAAGCTTCAGGGCAAACAATTATCTCAGGAATGGGAGAATTACACTTAGATATCCTTGTTGATAGAATGCGTCGTGAATTTAAGGTTGAAGTAAACCAAGGTGAGCCTCAAGTTGAATACAAAGAAGCATTTACAAAAACGGCTCAACACAGAGAAGTTTATAAAAAACAATCTGGTGGTCGTGGTAAATTTGGAGATATCGTATTTAAATTGGAACCAGCAGATCTTGTAGATGGTAAAGCTGTTAAAGGTTTACAATTTATAAATGCAGTAAAAGGTGGTAACGTTCCTAAAGAATATATACCATCTGTAGAAAAAGGTTTCCGCGAAGCTATGAAAACTGGTCCTTTAGCAGGATATCAAGTAGATAGTTTGAAAGTTACTTTATTGGACGGATCTTTTCACCCTGTCGATTCTGACGCACTTTCATTTGAACTTGCTGCAAGAATGGGTTACAGAGAAGTAGCAAAAGCTGCCGGTGCAATTGTTCTGGAGCCAATTATGAAAATGGAAGTGATTACACCTGAAGAAAACATGGGAGATATCGTAGGTGATATCAACCGTCGTAGAGGTCAAGTGAATGATATGGGTGACAGAGCAGGTGCAAAAACTATCAAAGCAGATGTGCCGTTATCAGAAATGTTCGGATATGTTACAACATTAAGAACACTTTCATCTGGTAGAGCAACCTCTACAATGGAATTTTCACACTACGCAGAAACACCTTCCAATATTTCGGAAGCAGTTATCAAAAAAGCAAAAGGAACCGCTTAATCTTTAAGAAAATGAGTCAAAAAATCAGAATAAAACTAAAATCTTACGATTACATGTTAGTAGATAAGTCTGCTGAGAAAATCGTAAAAACCGTAAAAAGCACTGGAGCAGTAGTAACAGGACCAATTCCGTTACCAACTCATAAAAAACTTTTTACCGTTCTACGTTCTCCACACGTTAACAAAAAAGCGAGAGAGCAATTTGAAGTAATGTCATACAAGAGATTAATTGACATTTATTCATCATCATCAAAAACAATTGATGCTTTGATGAAATTAGAATTGCCAAGTGGTGTTGAAGTAGAAATCAAAGTATAGGTATATTGTATTTAATTCTGCACTGTAAATTGTATTAGGATATTTCTTAATACAATTTGCATTGTATAATATGCAATTTTTTAATAATTAATAAATAATAATTATGTCTGGGTTAATTGGTAGAAAAATCGGCATGACTAGCATTTTCGACGAAAACGGGAAGAATATTCCTTGTACAGTAATCGAAGCTGGACCATGCGTTGTTACCCAAGTCAGAACCAAAGGTGTTGACGGGTACGAAGCGTTGCAACTTGGTTTCGATGACAAAAACGAGAAACATTCCACAAAAGCGGCCGTTGGTCACTTTGCGAAAGCAGGAACTGTAGCTAAGAAAAAAGTCGTTGAATTCCAAAATTTTGCAACAGAACAAAAATTAGGAGACGTTATAGACGTTTCAATGTTTGTAGAAGGAGAATTTGTAGATGTACAAGGTGTATCTAAAGGTAAAGGTTTTCAAGGGGTTGTGAAACGTCACGGTTTTGGTGGTGTAGGACAAGCAACTCACGGTCAACACAACCGTTTAAGAGCGCCAGGTTCTGTAGGAGCTTCTTCTTATCCATCTAGAGTATTCAAAGGAATGCGTATGGCTGGACGTATGGGAGGCGAAAATGTAAACGTTCAAAACCTTAGAGTTTTAAAAGTAGTGACTGAAAAGAACCTACTTGTTATTAAAGGATGTGTTCCTGGATGTAACAACTCTTATGTAATCATTCACAAGTAATGGAAGCAAAAGTATTAGATTTCAACGGAAAAGATACTGGAAGAAAAGTACAACTTTCTGATTCAGTATTCGCAATTGAACCAAATAATCACGCAGTATACCTTGATGTTAAGCAATATCTTGCTAATCAAAGACAAGGAACGCACAAAGCAAAAGAAAGAGCTGAAGTAGCGGGAAGTACTCGTAAGATTAAAAAACAAAAAGGAACTGGAACTGCTCGTGCGGGTAGTGCAAAGAATCCATTGTTTAAAGGTGGTGGAACAGTTTTCGGACCAAGACCAAGAAGTTATTCATTCAAATTGAATAAAAGCTTGAAACGTCTAGCAAGAAAATCTGCTTTCTCAATTAAAGCAAAAGAAGCAAATATAATTGTTCTTGAAGACTTCAATTTTGAAACACCAAACACTAAGAATTTCATCAATGTATTGAAAGCTTTAGGGTTGGAAGATAAAAAATCTTTATTTGTGTTGGGCGATTCGAATAAAAATGTATATTTGTCGTCACGCAATTTAAAGGCATCTAAAGTGATAAGTAGCTCAGAATTAAGCACTTATGACATCTTAAACACTAATAGTTTAGTGCTTTTGGAAGGTTCTTTAGAGGTAATTGAAGAAAATTTAAGCAAATAATAGGATATGAGCATCATAATTAAACCTATAGTAACAGAAAAAGTAACCAAAGAAAGTGAAGTTTTAAACCGCTTTGGATTCTTCGTTGACAAAAAAGCAAACAAAGTGCAAATTAAGAAAGCTGTTGAAGCTGCTTATGGAGTAACTATTTTGAGTGTCAATACGATGAATGTAAGACCGGATAGAACTACAAAATACACTAAAAGTGGTCTTATCAGTGGAAAGACGAATGCTGCTAAAAAAGCATTTGTACAAGTACAAGAAGGAGAAACAATTGATTTTTACAACAATATCTAAGATAGAAAAATGTCAGTAAGAAAATTAAAACCTATTACCCCAGGTCAGCGATTTAGAGTTGTGAATGGTTATGACGCCATTACAACTGATAAGCCGGAACGCTCTTTGATAGCGCCGATAAAAAACTCTGGAGGTAGAAATAGTCAAGGAAAGATGACCATGCGTTATACGGGTGGTGGTCACAAGCAGAGATATCGTATCATTGATTTCAAACGTACAAAAGAAGGAATTCCAGCTACAGTGAAATCAATCGAATATGATCCAAATCGTACTGCGTTTATCGCATTGTTAGCTTATGCTGATGGTGAGAAAACATACATTATTGCTCAAAACGGATTGAAAGTTGGTCAGAAATTAGTTTCTGGTCCAGAATCTCAACCTGAAATAGGGAATACTTTACCATTAAGCAGAATTCCATTAGGAACTGTAATATCTTGTATCGAATTGAGACCAGGACAAGGAGCTGTAATCGCTCGTTCTGCTGGAACATTCGCGCAATTAATGGCAAGAGACGGAAAATATGCTACAATTAAAATGCCTTCTGGAGAAACAAGATTAATCTTGTTGACTTGTTCGGCTACCATTGGAGCGGTTTCTAACTCAGACCACCAATTAGTTGTATCTGGTAAAGCAGGTAGAACAAGATGGTTAGGAAGAAGACCTAGAACAAGACCAGTAGCAATGAACCCTGTCGATCACCCAATGGGTGGTGGTGAAGGACGTTCTTCTGGAGGACATCCACGATCTAGAAACGGTATACCTGCTAAAGGTTATAGAACACGTTCTAAGAAAAACCCGAGTAACAAGTATATTGTAGAACGTAGAAAGAAATAATAAGATATGGCACGTTCATTAAAAAAAGGACCTTTCGTTCATTATAAGTTAGACAAGAAAGTTCAGGAAAACATAGAAAAAGGTAGTAAAGGAGTAGTTAAGACTTGGTCTAGAGCTTCTATGATTACCCCTGACTTTGTTGGACAAACAATCGCAGTTCATAACGGTCGTCAATTTGTACCAGTTTACGTAACTGAAAACATGGTAGGTCACAAATTAGGAGAGTTTTCACCAACTCGATCTTTTAGAGGTCATGCTGGAGCAAAAAATAAAGGTAAAAAATAAGAAGCAATGGGAGTTCGTAAAAGAGAAACAGCAGATGCAAGAAAAGAGGCTAACAAGTCATTGGCTTTTGCAAAATTGAATAACTGCCCTACTTCACCTAGAAAAATGCGCTTAGTAGCAGATCTAGTAAGAGGTCAGAAGGTAGAAAGAGCACTAAATATTTTAAGATTTAGTTCTAAAGAAGCTTCAAGAAAATTAGAAAAATTGGTTTTATCTGTAATTGCCAACTGGCAAGCAAAAAACCCAGACGCTAATATGGAAGAAGCAGGCTTATTCGTAAAAACTATCACTGTAGATGGTGGAATGATGTTGAAAAGACTTCGTCCAGCTCCACAAGGTAGAGCACACAGAATTAGAAAACGTTCAAACCACGTAACAATCGTGTTAGGGGCTATTAATGATAACACACAAGCAAAATAATTAAAGATGGGACAAAAGACAAATCCAATTGGAAATAGACTTGGTATCATCAGAGGATGGGACTCTAACTGGTATGGTGGAAATGATTACGGTGATAAACTTGCCGAAGATTTCAAAATCAGAAAGTATATCCATGCTCGTTTATCAAAAGCTAGTGTATCAAAAGTAATCATCGAGAGAACTTTGAAACTTGTAACCGTTACTATCACTACTGCTAGACCTGGTATTATTATCGGAAAAGGTGGCCAAGAGGTAGACAAGTTGAAAGAAGAACTTAAGAAAGTTACTGACAAAGAGGTTCAAATCAACATCTTTGAAATTAAAAGACCTGAACTTGACGCGTATCTAGTTGCTACAAGCATCTGTCGTCAAATCGAAAGCCGTATTTCTTACAGACGTGCAATCAAAATGGCTATTGCTGCTACAATGCGTATGAACGCAGAGGGTATCAAAGTTTTGATTTCTGGTCGTTTGAATGGTGCTGAGATGGCGCGTTCAGAGGGTTTCAAAGAAGGTAGAATTCCTCTATCAACTTTCAGAGCCGACATCGATTATGCTCTAGCTGAAGCTCATACTACTTATGGTAGAATGGGGATCAAAGTATGGATCATGAAAGGTGAAGTTTATGGAAAGAGAGATCTTTCTCCACTTGCGGGAATGGATAAAAAACAATCCGGAACTGGTGGTGGTAAAGGTGGCGATTCTCCGAGAGGAGACAGAAAACCTTTTAATAAAGGTGGAAAACCAGACGCTCGTAAGAGAAAGTAAATTTTTAAATTAAAGAAAAATGTTACAGCCTAAAAGAACAAAATACCGTAAGGTACAAAAGGGTAAAATGAAAGGAAACTCTCAAAGAGGGCACGAACTTTCTAATGGAATGTTTGGTATTAAATCTGTTCATGAAGATGGAATGTTCTTAACCTCACGTCAAATCGAAGCTGCACGTATCGCTGCAACTCGTTATATGAAAAGAGAAGGACAATTATGGATTAAAATATTTCCAGACAAACCTATCACAAAGAAACCTCTTGAGGTACGTATGGGTAAAGGTAAAGGTGCAGTCGAGTATTGGGCGGCCATTGTTAGACCCGGAAGAATAATGTTTGAAGTTGGAGGAGTTCCTTTGTCAGTTGCAAAAGAGGCGTTACGTCTTGCAGCTCAAAAACTTCCAGTAAAAACAAAATTCATCGTTGCTAGAGATTTCGAAGCATAATTAATTATATATTATGAAACAATCAGAAATAAAAGATCTTTCTGCAGCTGAGTTGCAAGAAAAATTGAACCAAACGAAGAAAGCATATGCTGACTTAAAAATGGCTCACGCTATTTCTCCAATTGAAAACCCGCTTCAAATTAGAAGCGTAAGAAGAACAGTTGCAAGATTAGCTACAGAACTTACTAAAAGAGAATTACAATAATTCTAAAGATGGAAGAAAAAAGAAATTTAAGAAAAGAAAGAGTTGGGGTTGTTACTTCAGACAAAATGGATAAATCCATTGTTGTTGCACAAGTAACAAAAGTAAAGCACCCACTATACGGTAAGTTCGTGTTGAAAACTAAAAAGTATCATGCACACGACGAAAATAACGACTGCAACATTGGTGACACTGTAAGGATTAGCGAAACGCGTCCTTTAAGTAAAACAAAATGTTGGAGGTTAGTTGAAATCATTGAAAGAGCTAAATAATTATGGTACAACAAGAATCAAGACTAAAAGTAGCAGATAATACGGGAGCAAAAGAAGTTTTAACTATCCGTGTTTTAGGAGGTACCAAAAGAAGGTATGCCTCTGTTGGTGACAAGATTGTAGTTTCTATCAAAGATGCTGCTCCTAACGGAAACGTTAAAAAAGGATCGGTTTCAACTGCAGTTGTTGTACGTACTAAAAAAGAAGTGAGAAGAGCCGATGGTTCTTATATCCGTTTCGATGACAATGCATGTGTTCTTTTGAACGCTGCAGGAGAAATGAGGGGAACTCGTGTTTTTGGTCCAGTAGCAAGAGAACTTCGTGAAAAACAATTCATGAAAATTGTATCATTAGCACCAGAAGTGCTTTAATTATTTTAAGATGATAAAGCTAAAAATAAAATCAGGAGACATCGTAAGAGTAATTGCCGGAGACCATAAAGGTGCCGAAGGTAAAGTTATACGTGTTTACCGTGAGAAAAATAAAGCAATTGTTGAAGGTGTAAACATGGTTTCAAAACACACGAAACCAAGTGCAAAAAGCCCTCAAGGTGGTATTGTAAAAAAAGAAGCTTCTATACAAATTTCTAACATCTCTCTTATTGATCCTAAAACTAAGGAAACAACTAGAGTTGGTATTAGAGTTGAAGGAGATAAGAAAGTGAGATTTTCAAAAAAATCTAATCAAGTACTATAGTAATGGCATATATACCTAGACTAAAAGAAGAGTATAAGAACAGAGTAATCTCTGCTCTTAAAGAGGAATTCGGATACAAAAACGTAATGGAAGTTCCAAAATTGGAAAAAATCGTTTTGAGTAAAGGAGTTGGTGCAGCTGTATCTGATAAAAAACTAATTGACTATGCAGTCGATGAGTTGACAAAGATCACTGGACAGAAAGCAGTTTCTACCATTTCAAAGAAAGACGTTGCGTCATTCAAATTGAGAAAAGGAATGCCTATTGGAGCAAAAGTTACTTTGCGCGGAGAAAGAATGTATGAGTTTTTAGATAGACTTGTAACTTCTGCTTTGCCACGTGTTAGAGATTTCAGTGGAATTAAAGCTACTGGTTTTGACGGAAGAGGAAATTACAATCTTGGTGTTTTAGAGCAAATCATTTTTCCTGAAATTGATATTGACAAAGTAAATAAAATATCTGGAATGGACATTACTTTTGTAACTTCTGCAGCTACGGACAAAGAAGCAAAATCGTTATTGGCTGAATTAGGTTTACCTTTTAAAAAGAATTAAGACATGGCTAAAGAATCAATGAAAGCCCGCGAGGTGAAGAGAGAAAAAACGGTAGCGAAGTATGCTGAGAAAAGAAAAGCTTTGAAAGAAGCTGGAGATTCTGTAGGTTTGCAAAAATTACCAAAAAATGCTTCACCAGTACGTTTGCACAATCGTTGCAAATTAACAGGTAGACCAAGAGGATATATTCGTCAATTCGGTATTTCACGTGTAACATTCCGTGAAATGGCTAACAACGGATTAATTCCAGGAGTTAAAAAAGCTTCTTGGTAATCAAACATTTATAAATTGGTTTCAGGTTCAATAGAATAGTTCTTTTGAAAACCGTTGCCACAAATTAATACATATGTATACAGATCCTATTGCAGATTATTTGACGAGAGTTAGAAACGCTGTGGCTGCAAACCACAAAGTTGTCGAAATTCCAGCATCTAATCTAAAAAAAGAAATAACTAAGATCTTATTTGATCAAGGATATATCTTAAGTTACAAATTTGAAGACAACTCGGTTCAGGGTTCAATCAAAATCGCTTTGAAGTATGATAAAGATACTAAAGAGTCCGTAATTAAAGATATCCAAAGAATTAGTAAACCAGGTTTACGTAAGTATTCAGGTTCTTCAAACATTCCAAGAATCCTTAACGGATTAGGAATTGCAATTGTCTCCACTTCAAAAGGTCTTATGACTGGGAAACAAGCTAAGCAATTAAATGTAGGTGGTGAAGTAATTTGTTACGTATACTAATTAAAAGACTTATAAGAGATGTCAAGAATAGGTAAAAATCCCGTTGTAATCCCTGCCGGAGTAACTGTTGAAGTTGCAAATGGTATCATTACAGTAAAAGGAAAAAATGGTCAACTTACACAGGAATATTCAGATGTGACTGTAACAGTTGAAGGAGATCATGTTCAAGTGGACAGATCATCTGATCACAAAGACCAAAGAGCAAAACACGGTTTATACAGATCTTTAATCAATAATATGATTATCGGTGTAACGGAAGGTTTTACAAAATCATTGGAATTAGTAGGAGTAGGTTATAGAGCTTCAAATCAAGGACAAAGATTAGATTTAGCTCTTGGATATTCTCACAATATTATTTTAGAAGTAGCTCCAGAAGTTGTTTTGGAAACTATATCTGAAAAAGGTAAAAACCCAATTGTGAAATTAACATCATTAGACAAACAACTTTTAGGTCAGGTAGCTGCGAAAATCAGAGGTTTCCGCAAACCAGAACCGTACAAAGGAAAAGGTGTTAAATTTGTAGGTGAAGTATTAAGAAGAAAAGCAGGTAAATCAGCGTAAAAAATAACATTATGTCATTAACAAAACCTGAAAGAAGACAGAGAATCAGATTCAGAATTAGAAAAACAATTAGTGGTACTGCTACTAATCCAAGACTTTCTGTATTTAGAAGTAACAAAGAAATTTATGCTCAACTTATTGATGACGTAAACGGAGTTACTTTATTAGCTGCTTCTTCAAGAGAGAAAGAAATAGAAAAAGGTACAAACGTAGAAGTTGCAACAGCAGTTGGAAAACTTGTTGCAGAAAAAGCGTTAAAAGCTGGGATAGAAACTGTAACTTTCGATAGAGGAGGTTATTTATATCACGGTCGTATTAAATCATTAGCGGAAGGCGCGAGAGCGGCTGGACTTAAATTCTAATATAGTATGTCTAATAGTAAATACAAGAATGTAGAGCTAGTAAAACCAAGTGGTCTTGAATTGAAAGATCGTTTGGTAAGTGTAAATCGTGTTACTAAAGTTACAAAAGGTGGTAGAGCATTTGGTTTTTCTGCTATTGTAGTGGTAGGTGATGAAAATGGAGTAGTGGGTCACGGATTAGGAAAATCTAAAGACGTTTCTGAAGCAATTGCGAAAGCAGTAGAAGATGCAAAGAAAAATCTAGTTAAGATTCCTTTGAATGGTCAATCTGTTCCTCACGAACAAAAAGGTAAATTTGGTGGAGCACGTGTTTTTTTAATTCCAGCCTCTCATGGTACAGGAGTTATTGCAGGTGGAGCTGTTCGTTCAGTACTTGAGTCAGTTGGAATACACGATGTATTGTCAAAATCTCAAGGATCATCAAATCCTCACAACGTGGTAAAAGCAACTTTTGATGCTTTATTACAAATGAGAAGTGCTTATACTGTTGCAAAACAAAGAGGCGTTTCTTTAGAAAAAGTTTTTAAAGGTTAATTCAAGGAAATTATGGCTAAATTATTAGTAAAACAAGTTAGAAGCAAAATCAATTGTCCTCTTACTCAAAAAAGAGGTTTGGAAGCTTTAGGTCTACGTAAAATGGGTCAGGTTGTAGAACATGATTCAAATCCAACTATCCTTGGAATGATAAATAAAGTTAAACACTTAGTTTCTGTTGAAGAAACTAAATAACAAATACGTTATGAATTTAAGTAACTTACAACCTGCTGAAGGGTCAACACACAATCAAAATAAAAGATTAGGTAGAGGAGAAGGTTCTGGAAAAGGTGGTACTGCATCACGTGGTCACAAAGGAGCAAAATCTCGTTCTGGGTATTCTAAAAAGATTGGTTTTGAAGGTGGTCAAATGCCACTTCAAAGACGTGTGCCTAAGTTTGGTTTCACAAACATCAATCGTAAAGAATACGAAGGTGTAAATCTTGATACGCTTCAATTATTAGTGGATAATGGTATTGTAACAAATGCAGTTGATATGACTGTTTATGTTGCTAATCGTTTGGCTACTAAAAATGAAATCGTTAAGATTTTAGGAAGAGGAGAATTGAAAGCAAAATTAACAGTAACCGCTCACAAATTTACTGCTACTGCAAAAGCCGCTATTGAAGCTGCTGGTGGAGAAGCTGTAACTATTTAATTTTCCGATTAAGATGAAGAAATTTATTGAATCACTAATTAATGTTTGGAAAATCGAGGAACTAAAAAATAGAATCCTAATCACTTTAGGTATTCTTTTAGTTTATCGTTTTGGAGCTCACGTTACTCTTCCGGGTATTGATGCTACGCAATTAACAGGTTTAGCAGGGCAAACTAAAAACGGACTGGGTTCTATCCTGGATATGTTTACCGGTGGTGCTTTTTCTAAAGCTTCTGTTTTTGCTTTAGGTATTATGCCTTATATTTCTGCTTCGATTGTGGTTCAGTTAATGGGAATTGCGATTCCATATTTGCAAAAATTGCAAAGCGACGGAGAAAGCGGAAGAAAGAAAATCAATCAAATTACCCGTTGGTTAACAATAGGTATAACATTGGTTCAAGGACCAGGGTATATCTACAATCTATACAGAACATTACCTAGTAGTGCATTCTTGTTAGGATTTAATTCTGTTGAATTTGTATTTTCTTCAGTAGTTATTTTGACAACAGGTACAATATTCGCTATGTGGTTAGGTGAGAAAATCACTGATAAAGGAATAGGAAACGGAATATCACTATTGATTATGGTTGGTATTTTGGCTAGATTGCCACAAGCTTTTATCCAAGAATTTGCTGCCAGAGTTACTAATAATAACGGTGGTCCAATGTTATTGGTTGTAGAAATTATTGTTTGGTTATTAGTAATCATCGCTTGTATATTGTTAGTAATGGCAATTAGAAAAATCCCAGTTCAGTATGCACGTCGTACAACATCTGGTGATTTTGAAAAAGATATGATGGGTGGAAACAGACAATGGATTCCATTAAAATTAAATGCTTCTGGTGTTATGCCAATCATTTTTGCGCAAGCAATTATGTTTATTCCTGCTGCTGTAGCAGGATTGTCAAAATCAGATGCTTCACAATCAATCGTTGGTGCTTTTAGTAATATGTTCGGATTTTGGTACAACTTAGTTTTTGCAACACTTATTGTTGTGTTTACTTTCTTTTATACTGCAATCACTGTTCCTACTAATAAAATGTCTGATGATTTAAAAAGAAGTGGCGGTTTCATTCCAGGTGTTAGACCAGGAAACGAAACATCTGACTTTCTTGACAAAGTGATGTCTTTAATCACATTTCCAGGCTCTTTATTTCTTGCTTTAATAGCTGTGTTCCCAGCAATTGTAGTTAGTCTTATGGATGTTCAACAATCTTGGGCAATGTTTTTTGGAGGTACATCATTGATAATTATGGTTGGTGTCGCAATAGATACTATTCAGCAAATCAATTCATACTTGTTGAACAAACATTATGATGGTCTAATGAAAAGTGGGAAAAATAGAAAAGCAGTAGCTTAATCTTATGGCAAAACAATCAGCAATAGAACAAGACGGATCAATAATTGAAGCATTATCAAATGCTATGTTCCGTGTTGAGTTAGAAAATGGACATATTGTAATTGCTCATATATCTGGAAAAATGCGTATGCATTATATCAAATTATTACCTGGTGATAAAGTGAAACTAGAAATGAGTCCTTACGATTTGTCAAAAGCAAGAATTACTTATAGATATTAAAGATATTCAAAATGAAAGTAAGAGCATCAGTTAAAAAAAGAAGTGCCGAGTGCAAAATTGTACGAAGAAAAGGCAGATTATACGTAATCAACAAAAAGAATCCTAGATTTAAACAAAGACAAGGATAATTATGGCAAGAATAGCAGGGGTAGACATCCCAAAAAACAAAAGAGGAGTTATCGCTTTAACCTACATCTTCGGAATTGGTAGAAGTAGAGCAGTTGAGATTTTAGAAAAAGCTCAAGTTAGCCAAGATACAAAAGTGCAAGATTGGAATGATGACGAAATTCACGCAATTCGTGAGGCAGTATCATTCTTTAAAATTGAAGGTGAACTACGTTCAGAAGTTTCCTTAAACATCAAACGTTTAATGGATATTGGATGTTATAGAGGTATCCGTCATAGATCTGGTCTTCCATTAAGAGGGCAAAGAACTAAGAACAACTCTAGAACAAGAAAAGGAAAAAGAAAAACTGTTGCCAACAAGAAAAAAGCAACTAAATAATAAGTAATATGGCTAAAGCAACTGCAAAAAAACGTAAAGTTATCGTTGAATCAACGGGAGAAGCTCATATTTCTGCTACCTTCAATAACATCATCATTTCTTTGACAAACAAAAAAGGTGAAGTTATTTCTTGGTCATCAGCTGGTAAAATGGGTTTCAGAGGTTCTAAAAAGAACACTCCGTATGCAGCCCAAATGGCAGCAGAAGATTGTAGTAAAGTAGCGTTAGAAGCTGGACTTAAAAAAGTAAAAGTGTATGTAAAAGGACCAGGAAACGGACGTGAGTCTGCTATCAGATCTTTACATAATGGTGGAATTGAAGTTACTGAGATTATCGATGTTACTCCAATGCCTCACAACGGATGTCGTCCTCCTAAAAGACGTAGAGTTTAATACTCAAAATTTAATTATAGTATAACTAGATTGAATAACGATTATCGAAGGATAAGACCTGAATTCATAATCTCAATCTTAAACAATTTAAAATGGCAAGATATACTGGTCCAAGTACAAGAATCGCACGTAAATTCGGCGAAGCAATTTTCGGAGACGACAAAGCTTTCGAAAAAAGAAATTATCCTCCTGGACAACACGGGATGGCTAAAAAAAGAGGAAAAAAATCTGAGTATGCTGTTCAGTTAATGGAAAAGCAAAAAGCTAAATATTCTTATGGAATATTAGAAAAACAATTCAGAAATTTATTCGAAAAAGCATCAGCAACTAAAGGTGTTACTGGTGAAGTATTATTACAATTATGTGAAGCAAGACTTGACAATGTAGTTTATAGAATGGGTATAGCTCCTTCTAGAAGAGGTGCTCGTCAAATCGTTTCTCACCGTCATATTACTGTTAACGGAGAAAATGTAAATATTCCTTCTTACCACCTTAAACCTGGTGATAAAGTGGCAGTTCGTGAAAAATCTAAATCATTAGAAGCAATCGAACGTTCTTTATCTAATTCAAGTCATGTTTATGAATGGATTACTTGGAACAACGATTTAAAAGAAGGTACTTTTGTTTCTGTACCAGCTAGACTTCAAATTCCAGAAAACATTAAAGAACAATTAATCGTAGAGTTGTACAACAAATAATAATTGACTTAGTCGAAATTATGGCAATATTTAATTTTCAGAAGCCCGATAAAGTTATCATGATCGATTCAACCGATTTTGAAGGTAAATTTGAGTTTAGACCTTTAGAACCTGGTTACGGATTGACAGTTGGTAACGCACTTAGAAGAGTTTTGCTTTCAGCATTAGAAGGTTATGCAATCACATCGGTTCGCATCGAAGGTGTAGATCATGAGTTTTCTACTATCTCAGGAGTTGTTGAAGACGTTACCGAAATTATTCTAAATCTTAAGCAAGTACGTTTCAAACGTCAGATCGAAGATACTGACAATGAGTCGGTAACTATTTCTGTAACAGGAAAAGATCAATTAACAGCTGGGGATTTTCAGAAATTTATTTCAGGTTTCCAAGTTTTGAATCCAGAGCTTGTTATCTGTAATTTAGACCCGAGAATCAAACTACATTTCGACTTAACTATCGAGAAAGGTAGAGGATACGTTCCTGCTGAAGAGAACAAAAAACAAAATGCTGTAATTGGAACTATATTTACTGACTCTATTTTTACTCCGGTAAAAAATGTTAAGTATGCTATCGAAAACTTCCGTGTAGAGCAAAAAACAGATTATGAAAAATTAGTTTTCGAAATAAAAACTGATGGATCAATAAATCCAAAAGATGCCCTTACTGAAGCTGCCAAAGTTTTAATTCACCATTTCATGTTGTTTTCTGACGAAAGAATTACACTTGAGGCTGACGAAATTGCACAAACAGAATCGTATGACGAAGAGTCATTGCATATGAGACAATTGCTTAAAACTAAGCTTGTTGATATGGATCTTTCTGTAAGAGCATTAAATTGTTTAAAAGCGGCAGAAGTTGATACACTTGGAGATTTAGTATCTTTCAATAAAAATGACCTAATGAAATTCCGTAATTTCGGTAAAAAATCTTTAACTGAACTAGACGAACTAGTGGCAATTAAAAATTTGACCTTCGGTATGGATTTAGCAAAATACAAATTAGATAAAGAATAATCTAATCCGCCTGCGGCGAGATTAAATTTAAAATAGCAATGAGACACGGAAAAAAATTCAATCACTTAAGCAGACAGACTGCACATAGAAGTTCTATGTTAGCTAATATGGCTTGTTCTCTTATCGAGCACAAACGTATTAATACTACTGTTGCAAAAGCAAAAGCGCTTAAACAATTTGTTGAGCCATTAATAACAAAATCTAAAGCTGATACGACTCATAATCGTCGTATCGTTTTTGGATACTTACGTAGTAAGTATGCTGTAACTGACTTGTTCAGAGATGTAGCTGCTAAAGTAGGTGACCGTCCAGGTGGATACACACGTATCATTAAAGTTGGAAATCGTTTAGGAGATAATGCTGATATGGCAATGATCGAATTAGTAGATTTCAATGAACTTTACAACGGAGGTAAAAAAGAAGTTAAAAAAGCTAAAAGCCGTCGTGGTGGAAAAGCTAAGAAAGCAGATGAAGCTGTTGCAGCTCTAGTTGCTGAAGCTCCAGTTGCTGAAACAGAAGCTCCGGCTGCTGATGATGAGGCTCCAAAAGAGGCTGCTGAATAATTATGAAGATAATCATTCAATAAGAATCAAGGATAAACTTTTATTAGTTTGTCCTTTTTTTTTGTGAAATTGCCACGAATTAGAGTTTAAGGAGCAGATGTTTTTGGTTCTTATTACTATTCGTCCCGCTATTCGCTATATCTTTTGTGGCGAACGCCGCCCCAAAAGGATGTCGCTACTATCGGGGCTAGTTTAGAACGTTTGATTTATATAACAAACACTCCAAAAATCATAATAAATAAATGTTGCATCAGCTGTTTTAAAAAATTAAATTTGCAAAATAATTACTAAAGAGGAAATGCCGCCAAGCTAAGTGGCATTATACCAATATAAAGCAATAACTACGACGAATGAAATACACAACACGAAAAAGCGCCATTCTATTATTAAGTGACGGAACCATATTTCACGGAAAATCTATCGGAATTTCTGGAACAACTTTTGGCGAAGTTTGCTTTAATACCGGAATGACGGGTTACCAAGAAATCTTCACCGACCCATCTTATTTTGGGCAAATTATGGTGGCGACCAATGCTCACATTGGGAACTATGGAGTGAATGAGAGAGAAATTGAATCTGAAAGTATTAAAATTGCTGGTTTGGTTTGTAAAAATTTCAGTTTCAATTATTCTCGTGAAGATGCCACAGGAAGCTTAGAAGACTATTTCAAAAAACAAAACCTAATCTGCATTTCTGATGTAGATACTCGCGGATTGGTAAGTTACATACGTGATCACGGAGCGATGAATTCTGTTATTTGTACTGATGGAACTCCAATCGAAGAGCTTAAAGCAGCTTTAGCAAAAGTTCCTGATATGAAAGGATTGGAATTAGCTTCAAAAGTTTCTACTAAGGAACCATACTTTTTTGGTGATGAAAACGCAACTTACAAAATTGCAGCTTTGGATTTAGGAATCAAAACCAATATCCTTCGCAACCTTGCCAAAAGAGATTGTTATATCAAAGTATTTCCTTATGATTCAAAATATTCTGAGTTGGCAGCATTCAATCCAGATGGTTATTTCTTGTCAAACGGACCTGGTGATCCTGACCCACTTTTTAGTGCTATTGAAGTAGCAAAAGAAATATTGGCAAACGACAAACCATTATTTGGGATTTGTTTAGGTCACCAAGTAATCGCTTTGGCAAACGGAATTTCAACTTATAAAATGTTTAACGGACACAGAGGAATTAACCATCCGGTAAAAAACATCATTACAGGAAAAGGGGAAATCACTTCTCAAAATCACGGTTTTGCCGTAAATAAAGAAGAATTGGACAACCATCCTGATATGGAAATCACACATCTTCATCTTAACGACGGAACTGTTGCAGGAATGAGAATGAAAAATAAAAACTGTTTTTCTGTTCAATACCATCCGGAAGCAAGTCCAGGACCACATGATTCAGCCTATTTGTTTGATCAATTTATTGAAAACATAAAAAAATAAATCTTAACAAGATTGATTTAAATTAATGAAAAGCTGCCTATTATGGCGGCTTTTTTTGTAGTTTTTTGGGATTGAAATTGTATTTTTTGAGAATATTTAGTATTTTACATACTGTCTTTTCCTTCTACAATTTGGCTATTTTTGAAAAAGTTCGAGTAATCAAGATTAGCATTAAATTTACTTGCTATAATTTTTTGTTAATACTCGTAAGTAAACTTGTATTATATAATTGAATTCTTATTTTTGTTAGCTATAAGTATAAAGAATGCTCGGCAATTGGTTGTCAAAACAATTCTGTTTCTTGATTCTTAAATGTATATTTGGCAAAAAATAATCAGGCCTATATTGCAATTGAATTCAATGTTTGTTTCACGATAACTTACAATCTAAATATAATATAATTTCAAAATAATGCTTTTAAAAACAATACCAATGAAATCCATAAATAATAAAATTGCGCTTACATTTTTTCTTTTACTATTTTCGAGCGGAATCGCGATAGCACAAGAAATTATCAAAGAAAGTGTCATTGATACAATTAAAAAAGTTATTCCTTACCAGAAACAAAAAATTGATGGTGTAATAGCAAAAGTTGGGGATTATATTGTATTAGATTCGGATATTGATAAATCATACTTGGAAATTACAGGTGCAGGTGGTTCAATTAAAGATATCACAAGATGTCAAATATTGGGAAAAATATTAGAAGATAAACTGTATGCGCATCAAGCCATTCAGGATAGTTTGAAAGTCACGGATTCCGAAGTGAAATCGATGATGGACGAAAGGCTGAATTATATGGTAGAACAAATAGGTTCTATGGATAAAGTGGTGAAATATTACAAGAAAAATTCTGAAGAAGAATTTAGGACATACTTCTTTGACGTTTTGAAAGAACAAAAACTGACGTCAGAAATGCAAAAGAAAATCATTGATGGAGTAGAAATTACCCCTGAAGAAGTTCGTGATTTTTTCAAAAAAATACCTACAGCCGATCTTCCAGTTTTTGGTGCCGAAATGGAAGTAGCGCAAATAGTTGTGACTCCAAAAGTTTCTGAAGCAGAAAAGCAAAAAGTGATTGATAAATTGAATGAGTTCAAAAAAGAAATTCAAGAAGGAGGTTCAAGTTTTGCGACTAAAGCAGTTTTGTATTCTCAGGATCCTGGTTCCAGAGCAACTGGTGGTTATTATAAAATGAATAAAAAGACACCTTTTGTAAAAGAATTTAAGGATGTGGCTTTCAGCCTTGCCGAAGGAGAAATTTCAGCGCCTTTTGAAACTGACTTTGGATATCACATTATTTATGTTGAAAAAATAAAGGGGCAAGATATTGAATTGCGTCATATTTTATTGATACCGGCAGTTACTCCCGATGATTTGAAAGAAGCCAAAGAAAAAATTGCTTTAATCAGAAAAAGAATTGTTGACAAGGAAATTACTTTTGCACAAGCAGCAAAAACAATGTCAGACGAAAAAGAAACCAAGGCAAACGGCGGAGCATTGATTAATCCTAAAACACAAGATACTCGTTTTGAGTTGACTAAAATGGATCCGGCTTTGTATAGTCAGGTTTCCAATTTGAAAGATAATGAGGTTTCCTTACCGCTATTGGATGATGACCAAAACGGTAAGAAAAAATACAAGCTTATAACTGTTACTAATAGAATCGATGCTCACACGGCTGATTATGCTAAAGATTATGTGAAAATTAAAGATTTAGCTTTGAAAGAAAAACAAATTAAAGCTATCGGGAAATGGTTTGATGAGAAAATCCAGCAAACCTATATCAAAATTATTGGCGAATACAGAGATTGTACGTTTGCCAATAATTGGCTTAAGAAATAGTTATAACTCTTAACTCAAAATATGTCAGACGTTGCAGCAATCCATAACTTGGTTCAAAAAAGGAACGAATTAAAAGCCGAAATCGCAAAGATTATTGTGGGTCAGGATGCAGTCGTTGACCAAATTCTACTTTGTATTTTTTCTGGCGGACACGCACTTTTGGTAGGAGTTCCAGGATTAGCAAAAACCTTGATGGTAAATACGCTGGCGCAAGCACTTGGGCTTGACTTTAAAAGAATTCAGTTTACTCCGGATTTAATGCCTTCGGATATTTTGGGAAGTGAAATATTGGATGAAAACCGCCAATTCAAGTTCATAAAAGGGCCAATTTTTTCGAATATTATTCTGGCTGATGAAATTAACAGAACTCCTCCAAAAACTCAGGCAGCTTTGCTCGAAGCTATGCAGGAACGTTCCGTTACCATTGCGGGTCAAAATTATAAATTAGCATTGCCTTATTTTGTTTTGGCAACCCAAAATCCCATTGAACAAGAAGGAACCTATCCTTTGCCGGAAGCTCAATTAGACCGATTTATGTTTGCCATTAAACTGGATTATCCTTCTTTCGAAGAAGAAGTTAAGGTAGTAAAAAGAACCACTTCAAACATAAACAATCTAATAAATCCTTTGTTTACCGCACAAGAAATTATAGATTTTCAACACCTGATTCGCAGGATTCCCGTTGCTGATAATGTTATTGAATATGCAGTTACATTGGTTAGTAAAACGCGCCCTGATAATGAATTGTCTAATGAATTTGTGAAAAACTATTTGGATTGGGGTGCAGGTCCAAGAGCTTCTCAAAATTTAATTTTGGCTGCCAAAGCCAATGCTGCTTTCAACGGAAAATTTTCTCCGGATATCGAAGATGTGAAAGCAGTGGCTACAGGAATTTTGCGTCACAGAATCATCAAAAACTACAAAGCCGATGCCGAAGGAATTACCGAAGAAATGATTATAGATAAGCTGATTTAAAAATCATTAGTATCAATTTAGAAAGAGCCTTTCAATGAGAATAAAGGCTCTTTTTTTTGACTGCAAAATTCCCACTTTATTAATAATTGGAATTTATATTGCTGATAGCGCAATAGAATAATATATTTTTGTGTATATCGCAATATTATGCGTGTAAACTTCTTATTTGGTAATAATAATTTTCAGAAAGCTGTCTTTTGTTATTTTTTTCATATTCTCGTCTTAAATTCTTAAATTTGCAGGACAAAACAAAAAAATCCTATATATTATGGCTTTTGACATTGAAATGATTAAAAAAGTGTACGCAAATATGACAACTCGTGTGGACAAAGCACGCGAATTAGTTGGACGTCCGCTAACATTAACTGAGAAAATTTTGTACAACCATCTTTGGGAAGGAAATCCAACCCACACTTTTACAAGAGGTGCTGATTATGTAGATTTTGCTCCAGACAGAGTAGCTTGCCAAGATGCAACTGCTCAAATGGCCTTGCTGCAATTTATGCACGCTGGAAAGAAAACCGTTGCAGTTCCTACTACAGTTCACTGTGATCACTTGATTCAAGCCAAAGTAGGTGCAAAAACGGATTTAGCTATTGCCAAAACACAATCAAGTGAAGTTTTTGATTTTCTTTCTTCAGTTTCTAATAAATACGGAATTGGTTTTTGGAAACCAGGTTCTGGAATTATTCACCAAATCGTTTTAGAGAACTATGCGTTCCCAGGAGGTTTGATGATTGGAACCGATTCGCATACTGTAAATGCAGGTGGATTGGGAATGTTAGCAATCGGTGTTGGTGGTGCCGATGCGGTAGATGTAATGTCGGGAATGTCTTGGGAATTGAAATTTCCAAAATTAATAGGCGTAAAATTGACTGGAAAACTTTCTGGTTGGACTGCGCCAAAAGACGTAATTCTTAAAGTAGCCGATATTCTTACCGTAAAAGGTGGAACTGGAGCCATTGTTGAATATTTTGGCGAAGGAGCTACTTCAATGTCGTGTACTGGAAAAGGAACTATATGTAATATGGGTGCCGAAATTGGTGCAACTACATCTACCTTTGGTTATGACGAGTCAATGAGAAGATACCTTTCCGCAACAGGTCGTCAAGACGTTGTTGATGCTGCTGATAAAGTGGCTTCTTACTTAACCGCCGATCCTGAAGTGTATGCTAGTCCAGCAACTTATTTTGACCAAGTAATCGAAATCAACCTTTCAGAATTAGAACCACAAATTAATGGTCCTTTCACACCAGATAGAGGAACACCAGTTTCTAAAATGAAAGAAGAAGCTGCAGCAAACGGATGGCCAATTAAAGTGGAATGGGGATTAATCGGTTCTTGTACTAACTCTTCTTACGAAGATATGGCACGAGCGGCATCTATCGTAAATCAGGCTGTTGAAATGGGAATTAGTCCAAAAGCCGAGTTTGGTATCAATCCCGGTTCGGAACAAATAAGATATACTATCGAAAGAGACGGAATCATCGCCACTTTCGAAAAAATGGGAACCAAAGTATTTACCAATGCTTGTGGACCTTGTATCGGACAATGGGACAGAGATGGAGCTGACAAGCAAGAAAAAAACACCATCGTTCACTCTTTCAACCGTAATTTTTCTAAACGTGCCGATGGTAACCCAAACACGCATGCTTTTGTAACTTCACCAGAAATGGTGGCTGCATTGGCCATTGCAGGTCGTTTAGATTTCAATCCGTTGACTGATACTTTGATTAACGATAATGGTGAAGAAGTAAAACTAACTGCGCCTTACGGTGATGAATTACCAAAAAGAGGTTTTGCTGTTGAAGATAACGGATTCCAAGCACCAGCAGCTGATGGTTCAGGTGTTCAAATTTTGGTAAGTGAAACTTCTGATAGATTACAACTTTTAGCACCATTCGAAGCTTGGGATGGAAAAAATATTATGGGAGCTAAATTATTAATCAAAGCTTTCGGAAAATGTACTACTGACCATATTTCTATGGCTGGGCCTTGGTTACGTTTCCGCGGACATTTGGATAATATCTCTAACAACATGTTGATTGGAGCAATTAATGCATTTAATCAAAAAACAAACTCTGTAAAAAATCAATTAACGGGTGAATATGATACCGTTCCTGGAGTTGCTCGTGCTTATAAAGCAGTTGGAATAGCTTCAGTTGTTGTGGGTGACCATAATTATGGAGAAGGTTCTTCACGTGAACATGCCGCAATGGAACCTCGTTTCCTTGGTGTGAAAGCGGTTTTGGTAAAATCATTTGCTCGTATTCACGAAACTAATTTGAAAAAACAAGGTATGTTAGGGCTTACTTTTGCTAATGAAGCCGATTATGACAAAATTCAAGAAGATGACACGATTAATTTCGTGGACTTGGTTGATTTTGCGCCAGCTAAACCATTAACATTAGAATTTGTTCATGCTGATGGAAGCAAAGATACAATTATAGCTAATCATACTTATAATGCAAGTCAAATAGGTTGGTTTGTTGCGGGTTCTGCATTGAATTTGATTGCTGCCGATGGAAAAGCGTAATTTTAAATTTCAAAATACTATAAAATGCTCTATGAAAACAGGGCATTTTTTATTCTTAAATGTGTTAAATTGAAGATAAAGAGTTGTTTAAAAATTGCGATATTTATATTTATTAATTAAATTTGCTTTTCAAAATACTTTTTTGGTAAATTTTGCCGTTAAAGTAAAACGAATTATTAATTTTATGACAATAAATTGTTTGATATATAAATAGTGTTTATGAAGTATTTTAGTTGTGTGTTTCTCTTTGTTTTTTTTAGTACTATAAGTGTTTTTTCGCAAGAAAAGTACACTCGACATACTGTTTCAAAAGGCGAAACTATCAGCGAAATTGCAGAACAATATAATGTAAGTCCTAAAGCCATTTACGAGCTAAATCCAAAAGCCAAGAAGGGAATACAATTTCATTCGGTTCTATTAATTCCAACTAAAGCTAAAAAACATACAGCTTCAACTCCTGAGATTGCAACCAATTATTCTGAAACAACACACGAAGTCCTTCCCAAAGAAACAGTGTATGGAATTGCAAAACAGCATAACATCAGTGTTGAAGATTTATATAAATTCAATCCAGAGTTGGAAAAAGAAGGATTGAAAAAAGGACAAATAATTAAAATCCCTCAAACTGCTTTTGATAATTTAGTATTGACAGAAACACCTGAAAAGGCGAAAGAAATTCAAAAAACAAACATTTCAGAAAAAAATTTTCCAAAGCAAGAAGTTGTCGTTTCACCAAAATCAGTCGAGAAAGAGGAAACTTCAACGGAAGCAATTGTTCGTGAAGTTTTACCAAAAGAAACTTTATATTCTATTGCCAAGCAATATGGAATCAAAGTCGCCGATATACAATATGCCAATCCAACGATAGGGACTAAAGCTTTAAAAGCTGGGCAAAAGATTATTGTTCCAGTAAAAGTTGAAAACAATTCTAATTTAGTGGTAGAAAAAGAGGCCACCAAAACTAAAAAACAACAGAATGATAATGAGCAGCCGAAGCAAATTGCTGTTACTCCACAAACTGTTGTTAATGATAATTCAACTGAAACAGAAATCACCCACACAGTTTTGCCAAAAGAAACCAAATATGGAATTGCAAAGCAATATGGTATTTCAGTTGCCGAGTTGGAAAATCAAAACCCCAATATTGCAAAAAAACTTACTAAGGGAAGCGTACTAAAAATTCACAGTTCTAAATTGATTGAAACAAATGCTCCTGTTGAAGAAGTTGTTGTCAAAGAGAAAGTCGTTAACGAGGATTCAAATGTGAATCCAAGTATGGCGCACGATGACGCTTTTGTGGATCAATTGATATTGACTGCTTCCGAAAATATTGGGACGCGTTACCGTACAGGTGGAATCACAAAGGAAGGCTTCGATTGTTCCGGATTGATGTATTCTACCTTTGGCACTTTCGATATTAGATTGCCAAGGTCGTCAATTGAAATGGCTGAATATGGTTCCAAAATTAATACAGAGAATGCCCAAAAAGGAGATTTAATTTTCTTCAAAACTAATGGACGCCGCCAAATCAATCATGTGGGAATGGTAGTTGAAGTTTGCGATGGTGAAATTAAATTCATTCATTCTTCAAATCATGGTGGTGTGATTATTTCTTCTACCAAAGAATCTTATTATGAGAGGAATTTGGTTCAGGTTAATCGTGTATTGTAATTTTTGGTAAAATATTTTTACTTTTCCAATAGTAAAATTGCATTAGAAACAAGTCTTTCCCCTTCTTTATCACTGGGAAAATTTACAATTCCTTTGTTTTTAATCCACATTGTTGTAGAACCTCCTCCGTCTAAATTTATCGCATCATAACAGCCTAAATTCATAAGATATTTTTGCGTTTCAATTAAACTCATTCCTGCGGCTTGTTCTGATCTGCCATCAATAGTGACAAAAATCACGGATTCTTTAGTAATACACAAACAAGTTCTGGGATGACGTTTGAATGTAAACTCCATTTTAGGTAATTTTTGTAATTTTGAATGGTAAATCAGCAAAGGTCCGGTCACTAAAACCGCGGCTTCTTTTTTTGATTCCTCATAAAACTGGCTGGTTCTGGCAGGCTCAATTATTATTTTATGATTTTTGGCCAACAGAATTACGCCGTTTGTCAAACTATCAGGAACTGCCCATTTGATTTTGTCAGGTCTTTTTTGACTAATAACGGAATCATTCAGTTCAAAATAAGTTACGCTTCCCCCGTGATCTCTATCGAAAAAACCTCCGTTAATGGCAGCAACAGCATTGTTTGTCTGTGCAATTTCACTTGTTTTAACTAATTTGGGTTGGCTATTGCCAATAGCGATTTTATATTGTTTAAAGGATTTGTTGGGCAATACCAATTGATTTATGTTTTGCTTACTTTTAAATAAAGTATCCGTTTTAATTTGAACAGAATAGAAAGAATCCTTAGCTGTTTTTTGTGACTGATTGGGTGAATTACGAAAGGAGGAACAGCCATTGATAAAAATCAGCAGGAGGAAAAAAGGGAGTAAATAAAATGACTTTTTCATCTTTTTTTACTTTTAAATGGAAATTTTAGGAGGTGGCGGTGGTGGCGGCAAAATAAATTTTAAATCTCCAAAATTTATAATTTGTTTTGTTGGGATAAATTTTAGTTTAGTTTTAAATTTTCCCAATGAATCTATAAAATCATAAAGTTCCTCAGGAGCTTTA
>JAEMQE010000215.1:0-5911 GCA_022758945.1 Lentimicrobium sp.
ATTTACGGGAAAAGAGCTTTTGGCGAATGGTATTATTCCTTTATCTTAAACTTCAAAACCCAATTTACCAAGGGTTATATTTACGGAAAAGATGGTAACGGTGCCGAAACAAGAGTAGAAAATACTGGAATCTTTTCTCCTGCCTATCTCACTTTTGGTCCTGGTTTTTATTGGAAAAAAAGTGATAATCTAAAAGTAAACTTGGCGCCACTTACCTCAAAATTCACTTTTGTAAATAGCGATTATACCTCTGGATTGGGTTATGTGGACGGAAGTTATTTTGGCGTAGATGCCAACAAAAGTATGCGTTATGAACTTGGATTTTATGCTTCGGCCTATTACAAATTTATTGTAATGAAAAACGTAACGGCAGAAAATTTCTTAAGTTTATATTCTAATTATTTAGACAAACCGCTAAACATTGATATCGATTATCAAATCAATATTGTCATGACCATCAATAAAACTTTGTCGGCAAATTTTACTTATCAAACTATTTATGATGACAATGCTTTTCAAGGATTTCAAACCAGAGAAGTCTTTGGTTTAGGCGTTAATTACGGGTTTTAGAACAACAAAAAAGACCTTTTAGAAATTTCTAAAAGGTCTTTTTATATATAATTTTGCTTATTTATTCTTTCTCTTCTTTCTCCACAGCATCCTTATAATCAGGATACAAAAACTTGTTGTACGGAAAGCGCGTGATGTGAATTTGTCTCACGGCTTCGTAAACCCGTTCCCGGAATTCCTCGAAATTCTCTTTCTCGGTAGCCGAAATAAACAAGGCTTTCTCTTCGCCCACACGATCCATCCAAGTGTTTTTCCATTCTTCGAGCGTGAAATGTCTTGGTGTTTTTTCAGTCATTAAATCATCTTCATCGATGGTCAAATGTTGGTAAGCATCGATTTTGTTGAAAACCATAATCACAGGTTTATCATGCGCTTTTATATCCAATAAAGTTTGGTTGACCGATGCAATATGATCTTCGAATTCCGGATGCGAAATATCGACAACGTGCAATAATAAATCGGCTTCGCGAACCTCATCGAGCGTACTTTTGAAAGAATCTACCAATTGTGTCGGCAGTTTTCGAATAAAACCCACCGTGTCCGAAAGCAAGAAAGGCAAGTTTTTAATCACTACTTTTCGAACGGTGGTGTCCAAAGTGGCGAAAAGTTTATTCTCTACAAAAACATCGCTTTTGCCTATGGCATTCATCAAAGTTGATTTTCCCACATTGGTATATCCTACTAAAGCCACACGAACCATAGCACCACGATTGCCTCTTTGGGTTCCCATTTGCTTATCGATGGCTTTTATTTTTTCTTTCAATAACGAAATTCGGTCACGAACAATACGTCTATCGGTTTCAATCTCTGTTTCTCCCGGTCCACGCATCCCGATTCCCCCTTTTTGACGTTCCAAGTGCGTCCACAAACCGGATAATCTTGGCAACAAATAAATACATTGTGCTAGTTCTACCTGTGTTCTAGCATAAGAAGTTTCGGCTCTTTGGGCAAAAATATCAAGGATAAGATTGGTTCTATCGAGGATTTTACAATCTATGATTTTGGAAATATTTTTTTGTTGTGAAGGCGTCAATTCATCATCAAATATCAAGGTCGAGATCTCATTTTCCTTTACATAAAGGTTGATTTCGTCTATTTTTCCAGTTCCCAAAAAAGTTTTCGGATTGGGTTTGTCCATTTTTTGCCAAAAACGTTTCACCACTTCACCACCAGCCGTAAAGGTCAAAAACTCCAATTCGTCGAGATATTCGTTGAGTTTATCCTCGCTTTGATTTTGGGTAACGATACCAACAATGGCCGTTTTTTCAAAATTTATTATTTCTTTTTCTAACATAACTTTTAATAAGTTGCAAATTTAATGATTTGCGAGGGACTTATGGACATTGCATTGCAATCTATTTAGGGCAGACGCCTTTTAAAATTTTTAGCCACGAATTTCACGAATTTACACAAATTCATAAACAATTAAAATTAAATCACACGAATTTTCTTGTTTTTCTTGTAAATCCGTGTGGTTTAAGTGTACAAAAATTCGTGAGATTCGTGAAATTCGTGGCTGCCTTTTTTTCTTTTTTTAAAGTGTTTGCTTTGGTGTTCTATTCCATTGCCTTCACTCTTTTGACCAAGAAGGCGATCAAAATTCCGAACATTCCGATGAAAGCAAATGAAAATTGCAAACCAAATAGTTCCGAAATATGGCCAATAACAGGTGGTCCCATCAAAAACCCTAAGAAACTCACGCTAGAAACAGCGGTCAAAGCTTCGCCTGTTGGAATCGTTGGATGTTTTCCAGCGATACTATAAAGTGTAGGAATTACGGTAGAAACGCCCAAACCAACAATCATAAAAGCAATAGTACACGGAATGATATAGGGGAAAATTACAGCCATATACAAGCCAAATGAAATCATAATTCCACTGATTTGCATTACGGTTTTTCGTCCAAATTTATCGATTAAACGTCCACCCAAAAATCGTCCACTGGCCATCATAATCATAAATGAAGTATAACCAACAACGATTAATGGACCGGGAGCTTTGACGATATCCTTAAAATAAACACCGCTCCAATCGAACATAATTCCTTCGCTCGCCATACTGCAAAATCCAATAATTCCCAATAAAACCAAGGACTTGTCTGGTTTACTGAATGTTTTTTTCTTTTCGACACGAACTTTTTCTTTGGCTTTTATTAAATATTTGAAATTGATGGCAATCAATAATAAAACGATGAAAGCCACGATAACAAAGTGCAGATAAGTCGTGATATTGAGCGATAACATTCCCAGTCCTACTAAAGCACCGGTAAATCCTGCCAAACTCCAAACGCCGTGAAAAGAAGACATAATCGTTCTTTTGTAAAGTCCTTCGGAATAAACTCCTTGTGTATTTAAAGATATGTTTGATAAGTTTCCAAAAATCCCAAAAGAATATAAGGCAAGTCCCAATTGCCAAGCGTTTTGAGCTAATCCTAAATTAGTCAAACTAAAAGCATACATCAACGTAGAAAAAGGAAGAATGCGGTGACTGCCAAAACGAGTAACCAGTTTCCCAGAAAAAAACATCATTGTTAGTTGTCCAACTGGCAATGCAAATAGAATCGTACCTAATTCGCCATCACTTAAATGCAAATCAGCTTTGATGTGCGGAATTCGGCTTGCCCAAGTGGCAAAACACAAACCCATACCAAAATAAAACATCGAAACTGCCCAACGAATTCTGGTCAAATACAAAGCTTTGGCATTTTGATATGTTTTCTTGTATTTTCCTTTGGTTTTAAAATTGCCAATGAAATTTAAATCTATCAAAACGAATGGTTATTAAAATTAAAAAGTGCCAAAAATACAAAAAACAATCTTCAACTTATGTTGTTGAAGCTTTCGATAAAAGATTATATCGTTATTGTTTATAAATTTATTGCCTTCATTTGCTCACTGCTTTGGATAGCAGCTTCAATAATTTGCATCACATTTACGCCGTCTTGAGCAGAAACTGGTTCAAGTTTGTCATTAGCAATAGATTGATACACTCCTTCAAAAAAATCATAATAATTTCCTTGAAGCGTTGATACTTTTTTCTTGATGGTTTCGCCATTGATTTCCGTGTGCAAAAGTCCTTGATTTTCCTCGGATTCAGCTCCCCAAGTAGTTAAATTTGGTTTCATTCCCAGTTTTAAATTGTCTTCCTGTACATCGCCACGCGGTTTTAGAAAAGAACCTTTTTTGCCGTGAATGATATAAGAAGGAATCGCTTCTCGAACAAAAAATCCAGCTTTCAACCGCACTCTAAAATCCGAATAATACAGCAAAACATCCATATAATCATCGACTAATGAATGCGCTCTCGTGATTCGAATATCGGCAAAAACAGCCTTGGGCAATCCAAACAGATACAAAGCTTGGTCAATAATATGTGGTCCCAAATCTTTCATAATTCCCGAACCAGAATTGACGGTTTCCTTGTGCACTTTTGGACTCAAAATCGGATTGTAACGATCAAAATGAAACTCGGCTTCGACGATTTCGCCCAACAAATTAGCATCCAGAATTTTCTTCACGGTTTTGAAATCGCTGTCCCATCTTCGGTTTTGAAAAACGGATAATTTCAATCCTTTTTCTTTGGCTAATGCTGCCAATTCCTTAGCTTCGGCAACGTTTGATGTGAATGCTTTTTCGACAATGGCGTGTTTTCCTGCCAGTAATACTTTTTTGGCATATTCAAAGTGTGTTCCAACAGGGGTGTTCACGATGACCAAATCGATAGATTTGTCCTGGAAAATAGATTCCAAAGTGGGATAACTTATCACTTCGGGATAATCTTCTTGTATTAATTTTTTGCTTCTTTCCCAAGAACCTAAGAGTTCAAAACCGGGATGAATTGCCAAAAATGGCGCGTGAAAAACTTTTCCGGACATTCCGTAAGACAAGAGGGCTGTATTTATTTTTTGCATTTTGTTTGTTTTAAAGTCTATAAAGATTGCAGATTTTTGATTAACGATTTTTGATTGCAGAAGTTTAAAAACTCGAAAATCAACAATCTCCTATTTATCAACACCAAATCTGACCCGAGCGATAGCGAACTGGCGAAGCAAATCTAAAATCGTTAATCATCATTCAAAAATCATTTATTTATATTTTTGCTCTTTCATATTGTATTGGCCATTGCATATCGACGCCAAGTTCTTTGGCGAAAGTCAATGCCAAGTTTGGGTTTCTTAAAGATTCTCTGGCAAACAAAACCAAGTCTGCTTTTCTGGTAGCAACTATTGCTTCCGCTTGAGAGGCTTCAGTTATTAAACCTACTGCTCCAGTCAAAATTCCGGTTTCTTTTTTGATGCTGCCGGCAAAAGGAACCTGATAATTGGGTCCTAAAGGTATTTGTTGATGAGTTACCAATCCGCCCGAAGAAACGTCTATTAAATCAACTCCTTTTTCTTTCAATAGTTGAGAAAGTTGTACAGATTCTTCAATATTCCATCCTCCGTCAGCCCAATCTGTGGCTGATATTCTGACGAATAACGGCAAATTATCAGGCCATTCGGATTGCATTGCTTCGAGAACTTCCAGAAGTAATCTGATTCTGTTTTCGAAACTGCCTCCATATTTATCCGTTCTGAAATTAGACAAAGGTGAAAGAAATTCGTGCAACAAATATCCATGTGCTGTGTGAATTTCAACCACTTCGAATCCGGCTTTTAATGCTCTTTTAGTCGCTGATTTGAAGTCTGAAATTACTTTTTGGATTCCATTTTTATCCAATGCTATTGGGAGTTTTTCATTGGAATGAAAAGCAACAGCAGATGGCGCAACGGTATTCCAACCGCCATTGGTTTCATCCAATTTTGTGTTTCCTTTCCAAGGAATTGCTGCGCTCGCTTTTCTTCCGGCGTGCGCCAGTTGAATTCCGGGAATTGAATTTTGACTCTTTATAAATCTGTTGATTGCTTGCATTTTTTCGATATGTTCGTCTTTCCAAAGACCTAAATCTCCGGGAGAAATTCTTCCTTCGGGAGAAACTGCAGTGGCTTCCTGAATGATTAAAGCTGCACCACCGCTGGCGCGACTTCCGAGATGTACCAGATGCCAATCATTGGCAAAGCCATCTTCGGCGGAATATTGGCACATTGGCGAAATAGCAATTCTGTTTTTGAAAGTGAGGCTTTTTATTTGAAGAGGAGAAAATAATTTGGAAGACATAATTATTGATTTTTAAGAGTAGAATAGTTCAATATTGAGCAGGTTTTTGTAACAAAAAGTAAAGTTAAGGCACATATTGTAAAGTAAAAAAGGAAAAGGTGCAATTATTAACAAATTTTTATCGTCTAGGTGAAAAGGAAACCTTTGGAACTAAAATAGAAAACCTTACTTTTGTGCGCTATACA
>JAEMQE010000215.1:6011-27671 GCA_022758945.1 Lentimicrobium sp.
AAATGGAAATAGTTATCAAGCTTTCTCAATTTTTATTGAGCTTATCATTACTGATTATACTACACGAATTAGGACATTTTATTCCTTCTAAAATATTTAAAACAAGAGTAGAAAAATTCTATTTGTTTTTTGACATCAAATATTCTTTGTTCAAAAAGAAAATTGGCGAAACCGAGTACGGAATTGGCTGGTTACCTCTTGGTGGCTATGTGAAAATATCTGGAATGATTGACGAAAGTATGGACAAAGAGCAAATGGCTTTGCCTGCTCAACCTTGGGAATTTCGTTCCAAACCGGCTTGGCAACGTTTGATTATTATGTTGGGTGGTGTTATTGTAAACTTCATTCTGGCTTTTGTGATCTATATCGGAATGGCTTATGCTTATGGCGATATGTACCTCAACAATTCGGAATTGAAAGATGGAATTGCGGTTACCAGTTCAGTCGGAGAAGAATTAGGATTCAAAACGGGTGATAAAATAATTGCTATTGATGGCGAAAAAATAGTTCATTTTGATGAAATTCCATTGAAACTCTTGTTTTCAAAATCAGCATTGATAAGCCGTAACGGACTAGAACAAACCCTCAATTTTCCTGTAGATTTAATTGATAAAGTCTTGAAAGGCGAAAAACGTCCTTTCATTGGAATAAGAGAACCATTTATGGTAGGAAAATTGTCGGATTCATCGGCGAACAAAGCCCTTTTTCCAAAAGACATTATCCAATCCATCAACGGAGTGCCAACAAAATATGCCGATCAGGTTACAGCATTTGCAAAAACAAATAAAAACAAAACCGTTGATGCCGTTGTTTTAAGAGATGAAAAAGAAGTTCCTGTAAAAATTACTATCGACAAGGAAGGTAAATTAGGAATATACGCAGCTTCAATAGGAATTAAAAGCCTTGAAAAACTAGGGCTATATAAATTCAGTACGCAAGAATACGGCTTTTTTGAGTCTATTCCGGTGGGAATAGAAAAAGGAACAAACCAATTAGTAGGTTACGGCAAACAACTAAAAGCGATTTTCAATCCAGACACGGGAGCTTACAAAGGTGTGGGTGGTTTTAAGGCTATTTTTGATATTTTTCCTAGCACTTGGAGCTGGGAAGTATTCTGGAATATTACTGCTTTATTGTCAATAATGCTTGGTGTAATGAATTTATTACCTATTCCGGCACTTGATGGTGGTCACGTCATCTTTTTATTATACGAAATGATTAGCGGGAAAAAACCAAGCGACAAGTTCTTAGAGAACGCCCAAATGGTTGGTTTCTTTCTACTTATAACTTTGTTATTGTTTGCCAATGGGAACGATATTTACAAGGCAATTGTGGGACACTAAAAAAAATTAAAAATTTTGTAGATTTTATTTGCTTCAAAAAAATTAAGCCTTATATTTGCACCGCTTTAAAAGTGAAAACACACTTTCCTTCTTAGCTCAGTTGGTTAGAGCATCTGACTGTTAATCAGAGGGTCCTTGGTTCGAGCCCAAGAGAGGGAGCAAAAGCAGAAAGGCTATCAGAAATGATAGCCTTTTTTGGTTTCAGCCTTTTTTTTAAATAAAATTTAGGATCAAGTTCAAGAATTCTATTTACCACACTTCTTGACTTCTAAACGCTTTTTTTCATTCTACTGAGTTATAATTTCATTGTATTACAACATCTTTTCTCTTATTGCAATAAAATATAAAAAATTACAATAGTAGATATGTTATTGCAAAATATTAGTTATTTTTACAACATATAAATTCATATTGTAAATTACTATGCAAAACTTCAAGTCAGGAAAATACATTAATCAAGGCTATTATAAAAGCTTTCAACCTGAATTAATCAATAAAGAATGGTTGTTAGGTGATATGGAAATATTGAATCTGCTCTCAAAGGCAGATAGACACTTGGGGCGATTGGACATGTATAGTAATCACATTCCTGATATTGATTTGTTTATTAGTATGCACATTCTAAAAGAAGCTACACAAAGTAGTAGAATTGAAGGTACACAAACCAATATGGAAGAAGCTCTTTTAGACAAAGAAGATATAAGTTCTGAAAAACGTGATGATTGGGATGAAGTTCAAAATTACATTTCGGCTATGCACACCGCTATAGCTATGCTTAAAGAAATTCCGTTTTCAGGGCGTTTGATAAAAGAAACCCACAAAGTGCTTTTACAAGGTGTGAGAGGCGAAAACAAATTGCCAGGTGAATTTAGAACCAGCCAAAACTGGATAGGCGGCGCTTCTATAAACGATGCGGTATTTATTCCGCCAACTCATTCAAGTATTGGTGATTTGATGAGTGATGTTGAGAAATTTACGCATAATGAAGGATTATTACCTGATTTAATAAAAATAGGAATTATTCACTACCAGTTCGAAACGATTCACCCTTTTTTAGATGGTAACGGAAGGGTGGGTCGATTATTAATTACGCTCTATTTGGTAGACAAAGAAATACTAAAGCAACCCATATTGTACTTATCCGATTTTTTTGAACGTAATAAAACCCTTTATTATGATAATTTAATGAGAGCAAGAACTCATAATGATTTAAAACAGTGGTTGAAATTCTTTTTAGTCGGTGTGATTGAAACTGCTAAAAAAGGTGTGGAAACTTTTGATGAAATTTTGAAATTAAAAACTAATTCAGAATTAAACATACAAACATTAGGTTCAAGAGCCAATAATGCACAAAAAATACTGCATTACTTATTAAAAAAACCAATTATAGATGTCAATAAAGTGATTGAAATCACAAGCGTTTCACAACGTACCGCTTATAGTTTAATAGCAGATATGGAAGAATTAGAAATTCTAGAAGAAGTAACTGGAGGAAAAAGAGGTAAGATTTATGTTTTTAAAAAATACATGAATTTATTCAAATAAAGAAAATGTGTTCGATATAGGGAACAAGGGCTAAAGGCTATCATTTCAGATAGCCTTTTTTGATTTAACAATGTACTGTTCCCAAAACTGAATACTAGAACTTATAGGATTATCTAATATTTTAATTAAACAGTTCTTTTGGCGTTTAATGGGTTTTTTAGTGAAAAAATTAAAAAATGTTAACTGTAAAATTAAAAATTTTCAATCGTTTCATTCAACCTCCAGTAAGTTTACGGTAAGTTAAAAACAAATTAAAAGAACAAAGATTAAAAAGAAATTGACAAGTATAACTTTCAAGAAAATAAAAACTTTAACGTATCAGTTTTCTTATATTTGCATAATCAAAAAGAGCTTTCTGGCTGCAGCTTCCGTCAATAAGGGGAGCAAAAGCAGAAAGGCTATCAGAAATGATAGCCTTTTTTGGTTTCAGCCTTTTTTTTAAATAAAATTTAGGATCAAGTTCAAGAATTCTATTTACCACACTTCTTGACTTCTAAACGCTTTTTTTCATTCTACTGAGTTATAATTTCATTGTATTACAACATCTTTTCTCTTATTGCAATAAAATATAAAAAATTACAATAGTAGATATGTTATTGCAAAATATTAGTTATTTTTACAACATATAAATTCATATTGTAAATTACTATGCAAAACTTCAAGTCAGGAAAATACATTAATCAAGGCTATTATAAAAGCTTTCAACCTGAATTAATCAATAAAGAATGGTTGTTAGGTGATATGGAAATATTGAATCTGCTCTCAAAGGCAGATAGACACTTGGGGCGATTGGACATGTATAGTAATCACATTCCTGATATTGATTTGTTTATTAGTATGCACATTCTAAAAGAAGCTACACAAAGTAGTAGAATTGAAGGTACACAAACCAATATGGAAGAAGCTCTTTTAGACAAAGAAGATATAAGTTCTGAAAAACGTGATGATTGGGATGAAGTTCAAAATTACATTTCGGCTATGCACACCGCTATAGCTATGCTTAAAGAAATTCCGTTTTCAGGGCGTTTGATAAAAGAAACCCACAAAGTGCTTTTACAAGGTGTGAGAGGCGAAAACAAATTGCCAGGTGAATTTAGAACCAGCCAAAACTGGATAGGCGGCGCTTCTATAAACGATGCGGTATTTATTCCGCCAACTCATTCAAGTATTGGTGATTTGATGAGTGATGTTGAGAAATTTACGCATAATGAAGGATTATTACCTGATTTAATAAAAATAGGAATTATTCACTACCAGTTCGAAACGATTCACCCTTTTTTAGATGGTAACGGAAGGGTGGGTCGATTATTAATTACGCTCTATTTGGTAGACAAAGAAATACTAAAGCAACCCATATTGTACTTATCCGATTTTTTTGAACGTAATAAAACCCTTTATTATGATAATTTAATGAGAGCAAGAACTCATAATGATTTAAAACAGTGGTTGAAATTCTTTTTAGTCGGTGTGATTGAAACTGCTAAAAAAGGTGTGGAAACTTTTGATGAAATTTTGAAATTAAAAACTAATTCAGAATTAAACATACAAACATTAGGTTCAAGAGCCAATAATGCACAAAAAATACTGCATTACTTATTAAAAAAACCAATTATAGATGTCAATAAAGTGATTGAAATCACAAGCGTTTCACAACGTACCGCTTATAGTTTAATAGCAGATATGGAAGAATTAGAAATTCTAGAAGAAGTAACTGGAGGAAAAAGAGGTAAGATTTATGTTTTTAAAAAATACATGAATTTATTCAAATAAAGAAAATGTGTTCGATATAGGGAACAAGGGCTAAAGGCTATCATTTCAGATAGCCTTTTTTGATTTAACAATGTACTGTTCCCAAAACTGAATACTAGAACTTATAGGATTATCTAATATTTTAATTAAACAGTTCTTTTGGCGTTTAATGGGTTTTTTAGTGAAAAAATTAAAAAATGTTAACTGTAAAATTAAAAATTTTCAATCGTTTCATTCAACCTCCAGTAAGTTTACGGTAAGTTAAAAACAAATTAAAAGAACAAAGATTAAAAAGAAATTGACAAGTATAACTTTCAAGAAAATAAAAACTTTAACGTATCAGTTTTCTTATATTTGCATAATCAAAAAGAGCTTTCTGGCTGCAGCTTCCGTCAATAAGGGGAGCAAAAGCAGAAAGGCTATCAGAAATGATAGCCTTTTTTGGTTTCAGCCCCGTAGTTCAACGGATAGAATGGGAGTTTCCTAAACTTTTGATTCGGGTTCGATTCCCGACGGGGCTACTTGAAAGACTATTAGAAATGATGGTCTTTTTTAGTTTGAATAAAATGTCAACTTCAATTCCGTTTCTATTCTTAAGTCTATTCGGGTTAAGTCTTCAAGTTGCATTAAACAGCAATAAAAAAAGACCATCAGCGTACTGATGGTCTTTTCCAAATATAATAAAAGGATTTGTGTCTGTCAAACAGTTTTCACGCTAACAAAAACACCAGTTGCACTGAAGTTTAATTTTAATTTAATTCCTGTGGTAGTGGTTATTATAACATCATAACTTCCGTCAGATTCTAAATGAGCCTCTTTTATCGTCGCTCCGGCATAATTGGTAGTGATGTACGTTTTGATATTGATTATTAAATCTTGTATGATAACCGAAACCGTTCCTTCCATATGGTTGTTATTAGAATCAGAACCCACTACAAAAGTACCGGTACTAGTAAAGTTCAATTCTAATCTAACACCTGCAGTAGTAGTAATATGCACTTCGAAACCACCGTTCCAATCTTTTTCTGCCGATGTAATAGTAGCTCCTGCATAATTTGTAGTAATGTAAGTGGTAATTTCTGCTAATAGATCTGCAACAGCAACGGGGGTTTCATGATTGGAATCATTATTCCCATTAGAACTTACTGAAACAAAATCGCCTGTAGCACTAAAGTTCAGGTTCAGGTTAGCACCTGCAGTAGTAGTAATAAACACATCAAAACTACCGTCAGATTCTTTGTGAGCCGACGTAATTGTGGCGCCTGCATAAGTTGTCGTAATATACGTTGTGATGCTTGCCGCTAAATCTGCAATGGCAACTGGTGTTTGAATGCCGGCGTGATTGTGTTTGTGATTACCGTTTACTCTAAAAATTCTTGCCGATTCAAATGTACCATCGGCTGTAAAATCCAATTTGATTTTGCTTCCGTCTGCAGCAGTAATTAAAACATCAAAACTTCCGCCGGTTTCTGAATGGGCAACATTTATTGTAGCACCTGCGTAATTGGCAGTGATATAAGCCTTTATTGCAGGCAATAAATTAGCAGGGGCAACTGCTGTTTCTGTTTTTGTAGATACTAGAATGCCTTTGGCGGTAAAATTTAATTTTGCTATAACATTACTCATTTTTGCTGTTGCTCCGGGAGCCAGAGTTACATAGGTCACATACGTTCCGTCGGCATTCAGGTTCACTTCAGTTGTGATTGATCCTGCGTACTTCGATGCAATGTAAGTCGATATAGTCGTCGGCAAAGCGGCAGCGGCAACAACCTCATAAGTCGAAGCAAAAGCAGCTGTTTGCGGCGCTGAAGAACCTGCATCATTATTGGTACAACTAAATAGTGCTAATGCTATTGATAATGTAATAAGGGCTTTTTGATTTGTTTTCATTTGTTAAAAAATTAAGGGTTAAGTAAAAATTACATCATATTTTTAACTGATTTTTTAATTCTATTATTATTGCTTGTCACATATAACAATTAGAAATAAATTTACCCTACCTGTTTTTGTGATTTTTTTTGTTAGGTTTATGACTATATTAATTAAGCGATTTATAATTTATAATACACGCTGCAAAGGATGTTTGTATTTTATGGCAATTCCGTAATCCATCCTATTCTAATTTTGCAAATTTTCTTAATAGAAAAAACAAAAGCTTATGATTCGAGTTCGATTCTCTTCGGGGCGAGGATTAGAATTAAAAAAGACCATCGTTGCTGATGGTCTTTTTTTTGTAATTTTTTTATGTAAATTATTTCTTCAATACTTGCAAAACCGTTCCCAATAAGACATTGGCACCAATCGCCAAATCTTCATAAGAAGAATATTCCAATGGATTGTGGCTAATTCCGTCTTTGCAGCGCACAAAAATCATCCCGTAATCACAAGCATACGACAACGCCAAGGCATCGTGAAAAGGACCACTCATTAATTCAGGCGCATCAAGATGCAAGGTTTCACATTCTTCGTGAATAATTTTCTTAATCCAATCGGCACAATATCGCGGTTCGCTGTTCGTGTCTTCGGAAATTTCGTAAGTAAGTTGGTGCTTTTGGGCGATGGCTTCAATTCGGTTACGAAGTTGCTTTTCATACCGATTTCTACGGTCTAAATCTATGTCGCGAAGATCAACAGTAAAAGTAACTTCTTCGGGAATGATATTTCTGGAAGCTGGGAAAACATTGAGTGTCCCAACGGTTCCAACAGTTGGTGCGCCTGGAATTTGTGTGGCAATTTCATTTACAGCAATGATAATTTCGGCTGCGCCAACCAAAGCATCTTTCCTAATTGGCATTGGAACTGAACCCGTGTGACCCGCCATTCCTTTGAGTTTTACGGTCCACCACAAAGGTCCAGAAATTCCTGAAACTACTCCAATAGGTTTATTGGCCATATCCAAAATTGGCCCTTGCTCAATATGCAATTCGAGAAAACAAAAAATACTTCCTGGTTTGTATTCGGATGCTTTAAATTGTTTGACATTACAACCAAAATCTTTTAATGCTTTTTCTCTTGAAATTCCGTCTTTGTCAGTACGTTTTAATTCCTCTTTTTCCAGTTTTCCTAAAATGCCTCTTGACCCGAATAATCCTTTGTTGAAACGCCAACCTTCTTCATCGGCAAAGGAAATAACCTCAATGCTTCGTTCGGGAATAATACCGTTTTCGGTTAAAGTGGTTGCCACTTCAATAGCACATAAAACTCCGGCAACTCCGTCAAATCTTCCTCCATAAGGTTGCGAATCGAGATGCGAACCCATCATCAAAACAGGCAATTCAGGATTTTTGCCTTCGAGTCTTCCGATAAGATTTCCAAAATTATCAATGCGCGTCGTCATTCCTGCTGCTTTCATCCAAGAAGAGGCGAGTTCAAATCCTTGTTTTTCCAATTCAGTATGAGCAGGTCGACAAGTGCCGGTTTCACCAATTTTACCAATCAAGCTCATTGCTTCGAAGTGGTTTTGTAGTCGGGTGGAATTTATTTTCATTTGTTTAAATTTTAAAACCTCAAAAAGGTATTCTATAATAAAATACACGAAATTTATTTGTTTTAGATTTGACAACTTTTAAAAAGTTGTCAAATCTTATTTTGCGTGAGGGATTGCAGTGGAAATCCCACGCTTTTGGGCGTGGATTGCAACGGAAAGCCCGACCCGAAGTTTTTACGGAGGGTCACGCCCAAAAATTAATGATCATTCAAAGGTAAACCTTGTGCTTGCCAATCTTTCCAATTCAGATATTCCGGAGCCACGCGATGCTCTTCCATCGTAATGCAATTGTCAACCGGACAAACGAGCTTGCACAAATTACAACCCACACATTCTTCGTCTTTGACCGTGTAATTGTTGTGCGGAATCAATTTTTCGATGCTGATGGATTGATGCGAAGTGTCTTCGCAGGCAATATAACAAAGACCACAATGAATGCATTTGTCTTGGTTTATTTTGGCGATATGGTGATAATTAATGTCCAGATCTTCCCAATGGGTGATTTTTTCGACTGATTTTCCAATGAATTCATCAATAGTTTTATATCCTTTTTCGTCCATCCAATTGTTCAACCCTTCGCACATATCTTCGATAATTCTAAAACCGTGCGTCATTACTGCAGTACAAACCTGAACATTGCTGCTGCCCAAAAGCATAAACTCAACGGCATCTTTCCAAGTGCTGACTCCGCCAATTCCTGAAATTGGAGTTCTGCAAGTAATAGGATCTTGCGCTACTGTAGTCAGCATTTTCAAGGCAATTGGCTTTACAGCCGGACCACAATAACCGCCAAAAACACTTTTGCCAGCCACAAACGGATTGGGAACTAAGGTGTCTAAATCTACGCCTGTCACACTTTGTATGGTGTTGATTAAACTCAAGGCATTTGTTCCTCCTTGAACTGCGCCACGAGCGGTTGGTACAACCGAGTGAACATTGGGAGTCAATTTTGTAATTACTGGAACGGTAGCTTTTTCCATCACCCATTCGACAACCATTCTGGCAATGGCGGGATCTTGGCCAACGGCAGCACCCATTCCGCGTTCGGTCATTCCGTGAGGACAACCAAAGTTCAGTTCTAATCCCATTGCCCCGGCATCTTCGCATTTCATAATTAATTCGTGCCAAGATTTTCGATCGTTATCTGCCATTAGTGAAACAATCATCGCTCTGTCGGGAAACATTTTTACGACTTCAGTAATTTCACGAAGGTTGATTTCTAATGGTCTGTCGCTGATTAATTCAATGTTATTGAAACCCATCATTCGCTTTCCTCCATAATTTACTGAGGAATATCGGGAAGAAACATTCTTGACTTGCGAGCCGAGAGTTTTCCAAACTACACCTCCCCAACCAGCTTCGAAAGCGCGGATTACGTTTATTTTTTTGTCTGTTGGTGGCGCACTTGCCAGCCAAAAAGGATTGGGAGATTTGATTCCAAGGAAATTTGATGATATATCTGCCATGATTTTTTATGTTTAATATTTTTTTAAACCATTAAGAAATTAAGATTTATTAAGGTTTTACTTTTTTGTTTAATAGATTTTTAAATATTCTAAAATAGCTGCAGCTCCATCTTTTCCTGCTTGAACGGCATCGACTACTTCTTTTCCTCCGTTGACACAATCCCCTCCGGCAAAAACGCCTTTTAGATTGTTAATTGACGCGTCTTTTACCAGAATTTTTCCGTTGTTGTTTTCCATTTGATTGCTGTTGACCAATTTTTCAAAAGGCATTTGTCCTGCCGCTTTAATGACCATATCAACGTCCAAAGTGAAGGTTTCTCCAGAAGCAATTGGACTTCTTCTGCCGCTGGAATCGGGTTCGCCAAGTTTCATTACATCACAAATTAACTGGGTTAGTTTTCCGTCTTTGCCAAGAACTTCTTTTGGCGAAGCAAGCCAAATAACCGCGCAACCATCTAGTTTTGCAATATTCAATTCGTGCTCGGTACACGGCATTTCGTCTTCTGTTCTTCTGTAAATTAAAGTGACTTCTTTTGCTCCCAATCGTTTGGCTTGGGTTGCAGCATCAATTGCTGTCATTCCCATTCCGATGACGGCCACTTTATCGCCAACATTTATGGATGAAAAATCATTCGTTCTTAATTCGTAAATAAACTTGATGGCATCAACAACACCAGTCAAATTTTCGCCCGGAATTTCCAATTGTCTTGCCAATCCTACTCCAAATGCTAGGTAAACGGCGTCGTAGTTTTGTTGCAATTCTGCAAGCGTAATGTCTTTTCCAAGTTCCTGATTGTATTTGATTTCAATTCCACCAATTGATATGATGTAGTTTACTTCGGCTTCACAAAACTCGGGCGTTACTTTATAAGCGGCAATTCCGTAAGTCATTAATCCTCCGGCTTTGCTTTCTTTTTCGTAAATGGTAACGTCAATTCCTTCTTTGCTTAAACTATGTGCACAGCTCAATCCCGAAGGACCAGCCCCAATTATAGCAACTCTTTTCCAGGTTGATGGTTTTCTTTCGAACAATTGCCACTTATTTTCCATTGCTATTTCCGTGGCGTAGCGTTGTAATTTGGCTATAGAAATGGGAGCTTCGTGCATAAAATTATACACGCAGGAACCTTCGCATAATTTTTCGACGGGACACACTTTGCTGCAACCTGCGCCCATAATATTGGAAGAAAAAATAGTGTGCGCCGAGCCTTTTATGTTATCAGTAGTGATTTGTTTGATAAATTTTGGGACATTAATCGATGTCGGACACATTTTCATACAAGGCGGATCGTAACAAAACAAACAGCGATTGGCTTCAATCAATGCGGCATCTTGTGTTTCGAATGGTGGATGAATATCGGTAAAATTTTCTTGGTATTCTTGGGTGGTTAAATGATTGTTTCTTATGCTCATATTTATATTTTGTTTGTAAAAAGAAATTTAAAAATTAAATTTTCTATTAGGATTTGAACCATTAAGTCCCGATAGCTATCGGGATTAAGGTTCATTAAGAAATATCCAAAAGCTTAATTTTCTTAATGTCTTAATGGTTTAAAATTAATGTTTTTATGTTTTGTGAATTTTTAAGGTGCTACAATTTCTCCATACGTTTCTGGTCTTCGGTCTCTGTAGAATTGCCATTTTCCTCTTATTTCTTCTATTAAATCCAAGTCGAATTCGGCGATTAGTAATTCATCTTTATCTTCGGATGCGCAAGCGAATATTTCTCCCATTGGATTCACAAAATAAGACGTTCCGTAAAATCGTCCCAAGTTCCAAGGTTTTTCAGTTCCAACACGGTTGATGCAACCCATAAAATAACCATTGGCGACAGCGTGAGCTGGTTGTTCCAATTTCCATAAATATTGGGATTGTCCCACGGTTGTCGCCGAAGGATTATAGACAATCTCGGCACCATTCAATCCCAAACATCTTGCACCGTCAGGAAAATGGCGATCATAACAAATGTAAACACCTACTTTCGCATACTTGGTTTGAAAAACGGGATAGCCCAAATTTCCAGGTTTGAAGAAGAATTTTTCCCAAAAACCTCCTGTTTGCGGAATATGATTTTTTCGATATTTTCCTAAATACGTTCCGTCGGCATCAATAACGGCAGCGGTGTTGTACAAAATTCCGGTTTGTTCTTTTTCGTAAACCGGAACAATGATTACCATATTGTACTTTTTGGCATAGACTTGCATCCTTTCAGTCGTTGGTCCGGGTACGGTTTCCGCCGAAGCATACCAAGCACTGTCTTGTCCCGGGCAGAAATAAGGTGTTGTGAAAATTTCCTGAAAACACAATATTTGCACCCCTTGCCTTCCGGCTTCTTCGATGTACGGAATGTGTTTTTGAACCATCGCTTCTTTGATTTCTTCGATAGTTCCTTCGCCTTCTGTTTTGACTAAACTTAATTGGATTAGTCCTGATTTTATAATTCGTGCCATAATTTTATGTTTTTTTGATTGATCTAAACCTATAAGGTTTTAAAAACCTTATAGGTTTCTTGTTCAAAATAATTTATATCTTCCCTTCCACTCTATTTCTTTTCACGAATTTTCCATAGCCTTTTTGTGCTTTACATTCGTTATTGTCAATCACAACTTGGCCTCGAAGTAAAACAGTTTTTACTTTTCCGGTAACTTCCCAACCTTCATAACCGCTGTAATCTACGTTCATGTGATGGGTTTTGGCTGACAAGGTGTGTTTTTCATTGGCATCAAAAAGAACAATATCGGCATCGCTTCCAATGGCGATTGTTCCCTTTTTTGGAAACATCCCAAAGATTTTCGCAGCATTGGTGCTGGCAATTTCCACATATTTATTCAAGGTAATTCTTCCTTTGTTCACACCTTCGCTGAAAAGCAACTCCATTCGGTTTTCAATCGCGGGATGACCATTTGGAATTTTAGAAAAATCATCCTTTCCCATCAGTTTTTGCTCCCATTTGAATGGACAATGGTCTGTGGCAACCACTTGAACCAGTCCTTGATTTATTCCCGCCCAAAGCGTGGCTTGATCTTTCTTTTCGCGCAATGGCGGCGACATTACCCATTTTGCACCTTCAAAATTCTGTTCATATAAAGAAGCATCCAAAATCAAGTATTGGATACAGGTCTCCACAAATACTTTCTGGTTTCTTTTGGTTGAATTTCGAACGGCGTTCAAAGCGCCTTCGCAAGTTAAATGCACAATATAACCTGGACAACCGGTATAATTCGCCATATCTGCAAAACGTCCGCTGGCTTCGGCTTCTGTGACTTCGGGTTGGGATAAATAATGGTATAAAGGGGAAAATTTCCCTTCGGATCTGTGTTTGGCAATCAAATAATCAATCATATCGCCGTTTGTGGCGTGAACATTAATCAGACCTCCGTGTTTTTTAACTTCTTGCATCAAGCCAATCATTTGGCGGTCGTCAATCATCAAAGCGCCTTTGTAAGCCATAAAAGTTTTGAAGGAAGTAATACCTTCAACTTCGATAAAATGCTGGATTTCTTTTTTTGTTTCGTCATTAAAATCGGTAACTGCCATATGAAAACTATAATCTCCAACGGCATTATTATCGCTTCGGCCTTTCCATTCCTGCAAGGCAGATTGCAAACTTTTTCCTTGTGTTTGCAAAATAAAATCAATTACCGTTGTGGTTCCTCCATACAAAGCAGCACGAGTTCCGGTTTCGTAATTATCGCTGCTGTAGGTTCCCATAAAAGGCATGTCGAGATGAACGTGAGGGTCGATTCCGCCAGGTATAACGAGTTTTCCTGTGGCGTCAATTTCTTTATCCGCTTTTACGGATAAATTTTTTCCAATGGCTTTGATAGTTTCTCCTTCGATAAAAATATCGGCCAGATAGTCATCTGTGGCCGTGATAATTCTTCCGTTTTTAATTAAAATGCTCATAGTTTTATTTTTTATTCTTCATTAAAATCCAATACAACAAACCGCTAATTCCAAATCCTACAAACCAAGCATAATTATATAATCCGATAATAAAGCTTGGGAAAAAGTCTAAATCAACCACCTTAATTGTGGTCAGAAAACCTGGGACATTGGGTATAATTCCAATAATCAAAGCAACAATCGCATTGATATTGAATCCATTCGAAAAACTGTAAATTCCTTTGGTATCATACAAATCATTCAACAGCAGACGTTGTTTTCGAATGAAATAATAATCGACAATCATAATTCCGCCAACTGGTCCAAGAAGGCTCGAATATCCCACAAGCCAAGTAAAAATATAGCCTGACGGATCTGCAATCAACTTCCAGGGAAAAATAAAAATGCCAATAATTCCCGTAATATAACCACCGGTTTTAAAATTAATTCGGGAAGGAGCAAAATTGGCAAAATCATTGGCAGGACTAACAATATTAGCCGCAATATTTGTTGCCAATGTAGAAATAGCCACCGCAATCATCGCAAAACTAACCAATGCTTTGCTTTCGAATTTCGCAGCCAAAACAACCGGATCCCAAATTGTGGTTCCAAAAACAATGGCCGTTGCCGAAGTAACTACCACACCAACAAAAGCAAAAAGGGTCATCGATGTAGGAAGACCCAACATTTGTCCTCGTATTTGTGCTTTTTGAGAAGTGGCATATCGTGTAAAATCAGGAATGTTGAGTGATAATGTTGCCCAAAAACCAACCATTCCGGTCAAAGCAGGAAAAAAGAAATGAAAGAAATCCGTTGAATTCGTAAATTTTGATGGTGTTTCTAAAATGGGTCCCAATCCGTGAGCGGCATTTATTGCCCAAAAAAGCAATGCTAAAGCAGCAATTGGTAAAAATATAGCTTTAAAAACCAATAATTTTCGAATGCTTTCTACTCCAAGATATACAATAAACATATTGAGCAACCAGAATAATATAAAACAAATCGCTGGACCGGTTTGCAATCCAAAAGAAGGAGGAAATATTTGTGGTAATGTTTCCAATGAAGGAATCCATAAGCGCATCATTTGGAAAATAGCAAAACCGCCAATCCAGGTTTGAATTCCAAACCAACCGCAAGCCACAATTGCTCGAAGTAAAGCGGGAATATTGGCCCCTTTTGTACCAAAACTTGCCCTTGCAAAAACCGGAAAAGGAATTCCATATTTAGCTCCGGCGTGACCGTTTAAAATCATCGGAATCAGCACAATTGTGTTTCCTAAAAATATGGTGAGAATTGCCTGCCACCAATTCATTCCGCCTTCAATCAAGGAACTTGACAGCATATAAGTAGGAATACAAAGACTCATACTTATCCATAAGGCAGCGTAATTCCATGTATTCCAAGTTCTATTGCTATCAGCTATTGGAGCTAAATCTTCGCTGTATAAAGAAGAGTTTTCGGAGCTTAAATTATTGGCCATTACACGTCAGATTTGGTTTAATTTATGGCATTATTCTACCTGTTATTTTAATAAAAATACAAACTATTTTAACATAAACAAGTTTTAATGTAACATTATCAATAAAAAACTGAAAAAGTTGTTTTTTTGATTTTAAAAATAAGGATGCTAATTAGCTCTAAAAGAGGGTCTAAAAACTCTTTTCCTATAATAATAATTCTTGGTTATAAATTATAGTATCTTTATAAATTAATTCCTTCTATGAAAAAGTTCGCTAATACATTCTTCCTATTTATTATTTTGTTTTCCTATTTACTTGTTGTAAGCAGTTGCAATAAAAGTAGAGCAAAAGACATAAAAATTGAGAAAACTGTTAAAAAAACTGTAATTGCAGCCTCAAAAACAGGAATCAAAAGACATGATATTGATACTGTTGAATATAACAAAAGAATGCTCGCGTTAAGTAATAATGACACTAGTGGTAAATGGCCTGTGAAAACGCCATACCCTTTGCCTGGAGCTATCTTGCCCTACAATAGAATTATTGCTTTTTATGGTAATTTGTATTCCAAAAGAATGGGAGTTTTAGGCGAATTACCTAAAAATGAAATGCTGAAGAAACTGCAATCTGAAGTAACCAAATGGCAAAAAGCAGATTCCTCCACAAAGGCAATTCCGGCCTTGCATTATATCGCCATTACCGCACAAGGTTCGCCGGGGAACGCTAATTTACACCGCATGCGAATGCCTTTTAAACAAATTGATACAATTATGAATTGGGCAAAATCAATAAACGCCTTGGTATTTCTGGATGTTCAGGTTGGGCATAGTAATGTAAAAGACGAAGTGGCCACATTAGAGCCGTATCTTAAATTGTCCAATGTTCATTTAGGAATTGACCCTGAATTTTCGTTGAAAAATGGAGAAATACCCGGAACAAAAATAGGGACATTTACGGCAGATGACATCAATGATGCAATTGACATTTTGGTAAAAATAGTACGTGAAAACAATCTGCCTCCCAAAGTTTTAATTGTACATCGTTTTACTCAAGGTATGGTAACCAATTATAAAAAAATAAAGACCGTTCCTGAAGTCCAGATTGTGATGAATATGGATGGGTTTGGTTCGAAAATTTTAAAAAAATCTACTTATCTTAGATATATTTATAGAGAACCCGTTCAGTTTACAGGCTTTAAATTATTTTATAAAAACGACAATAAAAACGGATGGCAAATGTATACCCCTGAGGAATTGCTAAAATTCACACCAAAACCCATTTATATTCAATATCAATAGTTTTCTGAAATAAATTCTTCATCACATATTATACAACCAACTTGCCGGATTGTTATACGTTGTATTCTGTGAAATAGTAAACTTAAGTATAGTTTTTCCTGTTTCACCATTGGTTCTAACTTTTCCAATGCTTTGTTTTATGCTTACTTTATCTCCTTTGCTAACATAAACAGCGCTTAAATTTTGATATACTGTGAAATAATCCCCGTGTTGTATCATCACCGCTTTATTTACAGGAGACAAAACAATAACACTCGTTACTTCGCCACCAAAGACTGCTCTTGCAGTAGCACCTTGATCCGTTGTGATTTCCACACCGCTATTATGAATCGTTAAGGAAGCAAATTGCGGGTGTGGTTGATCGCCATAAGGCAATGAAACAAATCCTTTTTCTACAGGCCAAGGTAATTTTCCTCTATTTGCCCTGAAATTATCGGCTAGTATTTTTGACTCTGCTGTTAATATTATTCTAGATGAAGATACTGCGGCTTTAGAAACCGTTGCTGTAGGGTTTGCTTTTGCATTTTCGGCTGCCGCTTTCCTGTTGGCTTCAGCGATGGCTTCACGCATCAATCTGTCTATTTGTCTGTCAATAGCTCTTGATTCCTGTTGTTTTTTCTTGATTTCTGAAGCAATTTTTTTCTTGTCTTTTTTGATAGAATCAACTAGTTTTTGTTGTTCTTGTTTTGCTTTCAACAGTGACAACCGTTCTTTTTCGTTTTCTGCAATTAGTTTTTGTTTGGTGGTTTTTTGAACATCCAGTTTTCCGTTATAAACAATGAGTTGGTCTGATTTAGATTTTATTTCCTCTCCTTGCAATTTTCTGTAATTAGTATATTGTTTCATATACTGAGCTCTTTTATATGCTTGCAGGAAACTATTGGACGATAGAATGAACATCGCGCGACTTTGCTCAGAACGACTTTTATATGATTTTACAATCATTCTGGCGTAATCTTCTTTGAGTATGGCAAGTTCCTTTTTTAGCTTGTTGATCTGGATTTGATTAACATACATATCATTGCTCAACAACTTGGTTTGCTTCTCGGTAGTATTGATCAGTTTTTCTTTAAGCTTAATTTTGTTGGCCTGAATAACAATCACGTTTACCGCTGATTTTTCTTTTTTCTTTACTGTTTGCAACAACCTTTCGTTATCTCTAATTTCTTGTTGTATTTGGGCTTTTCGTTCTTCTAATTTTTCTTGTTGGGTCGATTGGCTCCACATTAGTGAAGTCATACACATAAAAATCAGGCTTAGGAGAAATTTTGGCATCTTAAAAATATATTTATGCAAACTTACTTAATTATAATTCTTTTGTAATCATTTGGGACACTATATGGAAAAGAAAGTTCTTCATTAAAGGTTACCGTGTTATAATCTAAATTGATTTCGGTTTTGCCTTTCTTTTGATACGTGTCTATATTAATGGCTAAAGGCAAAATCATTTCATTAAACTCTTTTTTATTTGAATACACAACCTGAATCATTCTTCCTTCATTAGTTTGTGTTATTTCCTGTTTATTTACTAAAAATTTATCGGCATCAAAATAGAAAGATTTCTTGGTATTATCATCAGATGTATCATCCAATCTATAGACTTGGTCCGCAAGAGACTCCGTATATTTCCCTTTTTTTAAATCATCAATTACTCTTCCCAACAACATATTTTGAACTTTGTTGAAGTCTAAATCAGTTCCTAACAATTGGCTTAATGCACTGAAATCGCCTTCATAATAATTGCCATTCACCTTTTCGTAATAGCTTACTGATGTTGGCGTTATCGATGCTTTTGCCATTGTAATTCCCAAAAACCGAATGCTAATCAAAATTTGTTCGTCTTTCTTGATTTTTATTTCGGCGGTAACATTCTGTGTTTGTTTCTCGTTGGCAAATTGAGCATTCGCTTTTATATATAATGTCGAAAATTCGTTTTTATTGTTGTAGTAGTTTTCTATTATTTTATTGGCACTCGAACGGCTTTCGCTTTTGGTTACGTTGACCACCGCCGCTTTCGATTTGCACGATACAAATGTCAACGAACTGCCCAAGCAAACCGCGAAAATAATTGATACTCTTAGAAAAAATTTATTCATCTGAATTCTTATTTTTTATCTTTTAATAATTGATTGGCTTTTGAAAAATACATTTCTTTTTTCTTAAAATCCCCCAATCCATTGTAGGCTTCGCCCAATTGAATATTGAAATTGGTTTCCAAAATCACATCGTTAACCACATAATCCATTCCCATTTCGAGCATTTCCTTGGCTTTTTTGAATTGCTTCAATTGATTGTTTGCCAAACCTGAATAGTAATAAAATTGAGGTTGACTTGGGTAAATTTCAACCAATGCTGTCGCTTTTTTGGCCACAATTTCAAATTGTTTTGTTTCGACATAAGACTGAAGCAAGAGCAAATTAGTTTCAATATCTTCACTTGAATTGTTTTTTAAAGCCAGTTCATAATATTGAATGGCTTTGTCCCATTGCTTTTTATTGTGATAATATTTTCCTATTTCCTTAGCTACATTTACATCAGGATCATTGTCAAAATAAGAAATTGCTTTCTCCAAATCCGTTGCATACTGCGGATTTGTGTTGACAAAAACTAAAAATTCGTTCAACACTCGGTGCTTTATTTTGGAATCTATTTTGGAGCTTGCCAAAACTACATTCATCGAATTTATGGCTTTCTGACCTTCGTTATTATCTAAATAATACTTAAACAAACCCACTTGTGCCCATTCTGAAGTTGGAATTTCAGTTTCCAGTTTTTTAGTAATATCAAGTGCTTTTTCGTTTTCATTATTCTCCGAATACAGTTTAATTAAAGCTATATAATTGGATTCAACCTTTGGGTATTTATTGATTTGGTCAATCAGATTGGTAATCTCAGCATTTTGATATTTCCCTTGAGACAAAATCTGCATTTTGTAGGATTCTCTTCTTTCCGATTTTCCAACTTGATCATTCAACTCATTAATGAGATCGAGCGCTTTGTCAAATTGTTGCGTGTTCATATAAAGTGAAACCAAATCTTCCTTATAAACCTGGTCAAATTCTATCAATTTATTGACTGTAATTATAGCCTGGTTGTAATTCTTGGTTTGATAATTCACATCATACATTCCCAGCCAAAACCATTTGTTTTTTGGATCAATTTGGGTAGCTTTATCGAATGATTTATAGGCGTGTTCGTAATCTTTCGATGCTAAATAATTCTTTCCCAATTCAAAATAAACCGTGGCATCATTGGGTTTTATTTTCGAACATTCTTCCAATGCTGTAATGGCTTTGTCATAATTTTCAATCCCTTTTTGTTTCAAAGACTCATAAAAATAGTCCTGAAATTTATCCGCATCCGGTACAATTGCTTCTGGTTCGGTTTGTGCCAATAACGAAGCCGGATTGCAAAGCAAAACCAAGAATAAAAAGAAGGAAACCGTTTTTTTCATTTAATTATAAATTAGTCCGATTCGTCAGGAACACAGTGTCATTTCGACGAAGGAGAAATCACATAACGAGAGCAACAAATGTGATTTCTCCTTCGTCGAAATGACAAAAATTAATTACTCCAACACCGAATAATCTCCAATACTAATGCTTCTAAAATTACCATCAAAACTAGCGTGACTTCCTATCATAGCGTTGTCCAAATTAGCATTTTTTATATGCGTATGCGTTTGCACTAAACTATTTTTTATCGAACTATTACTCACGTGACATCCATTTCCTAAAGATACATTTGGTCCAACAGAGGTATTAATCAAAACTACATCTTTCCCAATATAACAAGGAGGAATAATAGTTGAATTCTCTAATTTCACGTCATAATCTACCAAATGTTCTCCATCGTTGTGCAAAAATCCTAACATTCTGGAATTGGTTTCGACCGTAACATCCTTGTTGCCACAATCCATCCACTCGGCGACTTCTCCCGGTACAAAAACCATACCTTTTGCCATCATTTGCTTAATTCCGTCATTTATTTGATATTCGCCACCGTTGATGATGTTGTTATCCAAGACAAATTGCAATTCGTTTTTCAGAACGGCTACATCTTTAAAATAGTAAATTCCAATAACGGCAAGGTCTGAAACAAATTCCTTTGGTTTTTCAACCAATTCAATAATTTGATTGGCTGCGTTCAAGTTGACCACACCAAAAGATTCCGGATGATCTACTTTTTTTACCCAAATCACGCTGTCGGCATTTTGATCTAAATCGAAATCAGCACGGATCAAGGTATCGGCATAAGCAATGACGGCTGGTCCACTCAGCGACTCTTTGGCACACATAATGGCGTGACCTGTTCCAAGTGCTTCGTTTTGGTAATAAATAGTTCCTTTGGCTCCTAATTTTTGAGCAATGGCAATTAAATCTTCTTCTACTTTTTTGCCAAAACTTTCGTGAATGATAAAAGCAATTTCTTCGATATCTTGATTCAAAACTCCTGCAATATCTTCGACCAAACGATGTACGATTGGTTTTCCGGCAATCGGAATTAAGGGTTTAGGAATGGTTAATGTGTGTGGTCTTAATCTGGAACCTCGTCCAGCCATTGGTACTATTATTTTCATATTAATTGCCCGCGAATGCGGGTATCTTTTAAATTAAACTTCTAATACCTGCGAATGCAGGCATCCTTAATAATCAACCTTTATTTCTTATCTTACTAAAATTGAAATTCCAATTTAAACTAATATCCATCCAAGTTGGATTCATATCTTCAATTAAATTTACTTTCCAATCTCTTTTCCATTTTTTTAATTGCTTTTCTCTAATTGTGGCTTCTAAACCATTTTCCCATTCTTCAAAATAAATTAGCTTATCACAATTATATTTTGCAGTAAATGAATTTGGATAAATTTTTAGTTTATGTTCTTTAACCCTTTCTAAGAGATTATCGGTAACTCCAACATAAATTACTCCTTTAAATTTATTTGACATTATATAGATATGCCATAATTTCATTTTCTTCTTTATTCCTGCGAATGCAGGAATCCTATTTATAATAATTATTACTATTTAAAAAATCAATTCAATTCACAAGATTCCTGCCTTCGCAGAAAATTGTTACTATTTATTTTTAATTTATTTATAAAAATCAATTCAATTCACAAGATTCCTGCCTTCGCAGGAATTATTTAACTCCCGTACTTCCAAAACCGCCTTCTCCTCTTGATGTTTCGGATAATTCCTGAACTTCAATCCATTCGGCTCTTTCATGTTTGGCGATGATGAGTTGGGCAATGCGTTCGCCATTTTCGATGACGAAAACTTCATTGGATAAATTTACTAAAATCACTCCAATTTCTCCACGATAATCCGCATCTACAGTTCCTGGCGAATTGAGAACCGTTATTCCTTTTTTGGCTGCCAAGCCACTTCTTGGTCTAACTTGCGCTTCGTAACCTATGGGTAATTC
>JAEMQE010000271.1 GCA_022758945.1 Lentimicrobium sp.
TTACAAAAAATTCAAGGTTCTCTCTAGAGCCATTCCTCTGGAACCCTTTATGAGAATGGAACTGTTTTCTATTTTTGTGTCTTTTAAATAATCTGAAAAGGCGTCGAAAGTCTCGTAAAAATGAAAATTGGTTTTATCAATACGATTGTTATAAAACTCCTTTCCAATGAAATAGCAAACAACCTCATTTTCGTCCAAAAGTAAATTTACTATTACTTTATGTTCGTTCTGGCTTTCTTTGCCCAACTCAAACATGTCACCCAGAATCATTATCTTATTCAAGTTATCTAATTGTACAAAATTTTCAATAGCCACCGCCATACTACTTGGATTGGCATTATAAGCATCCAAAATAATCTGATTTGTACCTTTAGATATAAGCTGCGAGCGGTTATTTTCAGGAATATAACTTTCCAAAGCCTCTTTTATGGCAATATCCTCCACTCCAAAATATTTTCCTATTGTGAGTGCCGCATTGATATTATTAGCATTATACAAGCCAATTAAATGCGTTTGAATTATAAGATTAGAAAAATGGATTTCCACAAACGGATTTGCTGCAATGGAGTTAATATTCACATTTGCATTTTCCTTCTTTATGCCAAAAGAATACGATTTTAAAGATTTTGATTTTTCGACCTGAATTTTATCTTCCAAGTTGATGAAAGCTAATTTATCGTTTTGTGAAAGATAGTTATACATTTCACTTTTTCCTATTATAACGCCTTCAACACCGCCAAAACCTTCTAAATGTGCCTTGCCAAAATTAGTTATATAACCATAATCTGGTTTTGCCAATTCGCATAGAAATTCGATTTCTTTTTTATGATTGGCACCCATTTCAACAATACCTATTTCAGTTTCACTATTAAATGACAACAATGTCAATGGCACTCCAATATGATTGTTTAAATTTCCAACGGTTGCTTTTGTTTTGTACTTTTTGGAGAGAACAACATTTATCAACTCTTTTGTGGTAGTTTTTCCGTTGCTTCCAGTAAGTGCAATTATGGGTAATTTTAAATATTGACGATGGAACTTAGCCAATTCTTGCAAGGCAATTAAACTATTTTCAACCAAAATAGTTCTTTGGTCAATTAAATAGTCTTTATCATCAATTATTACATAAGAAGCCCCTTTTTCAAGTGCATCCTTAGCAAAGGTATTGGCATCAAAGTTTTCTCCTTTAATAGCAACAAACAAAGATTTTGATTCAATTTTACGAGTATCAATCGATACAGAATTGCATTTTAAAAATAGGCTATGAATGTATGCTATGTCCATACGAAAACGATTTTAAAAAATAAAAGCCCTAATCAAAGGGCTTTCATTACTATTATATAAAAAATTTAATTTCTAGCTGATTTTCTTTTTTCAGATTTAGCACCCACTTTAGACATTGCACATCTAAATCCGATATAATCGGTTGCCATATCTTGTGGAAAATACCTTCTTTGAGCTGGATCTAACCAATAAGCTCTGTCTCTCCAAGATCCTCCTTTATAAACTCGTACATTGTCGTTTATTAAAGTAGTTCTTTTATTGTTTTTGTCGTATTTTCTAACCATATTCCCTAAACTATCAACAGTAACATTGTGTTTAGGAGCATTATACATTACCTTGTCATCATTTCCTTTTTTAGTGGTAGATTCTGAATCGCCAAAATTAAAATATCTTGTTGATTGTTTGTCACCATCTCTGTAATTGGTATTATCACTTTTATCAAAGTTTTGTCTCAAATAAGTTTCATTTTCATCAACAGGAACTTGAGCAATTTGACCTGGCATACTAGTTGCTACTTTTTTACCATTACTTAAAGTTGTATATTGAATACTATCTTTTGAAACAATATCAATTTTACCATCTTTTCCAATTTTGTTTTTGGTATATTGATTTCCTCTAAAATAATTAAAATCATTAGCTTCGTTATCAATAATAGGTCTGTAAACATCCATCACCCATTCGGCTACGTTTCCTGCCATATCATATAATCCAAAATCATTTGCTGGATAGCTTTTTACTTTATTGGTAATATCAGCACCATCATCAGACCATCCTGCAATTCCTCCATAATCTCCATTTCCTTGTTTGAAATTGGCTAGTTGATCTCCTTTACTTTGTCTTTTTCCAGAACGTGTGTAACTTCCAGACCAAGGATATTTTTTCTGACCTTTATAGATGTTGTATTCTCTTTGTCCTACATCAGCAGCAGCTGCATATTCCCATTCTGCTTCCGTTGGAAGTCTGTATTCTGGAAGCATAATCCCTGAGGAACGCTGAGCATAAATATTTGTTGGCGTAACAACCTTCCCATTTTTTGCGGCTTTTGGCGTTTTTACACCGCCTTTTTTGTCAGCATATTTTCCTGGCAAAACAATTTGGGGATCTCCTCCATAGACTGATGTCGGGGAGTTCAAATACGTTTCTGTATCAAAATTACTATCGGCAGTTACGTCTAATGTTTTGGCATTCTTTTTAAGGTAACCATTCTTTTCCAAAAGGGCTTCATTTACACGTTGTGTTCTCCATTTAGCAAATTCAACAGCCTGAATCCAGTTTACACCCACAACAGGATATTGTGAATAGGAAGGATGTCTTAAATAATTATTAGTCATCGTTTCGTTATAACCCAATCTATTTCTCCAAACCAAAGTATCCGGGGAGGCACCTTCATATATGTTTTTATAATTGGCTTCAGTTGGCGGAAATACTTTTTTCACCCAGTCTAAATATTCTAAATACATTGCATTAGTAACTTCAGTTTCATCCATATAAAAGGATTGAACGTGCTGTTGTGTAGGGGTATTATTCCAATCATGCATTACATCGTCCTCTACTTTACCCATTGTAAATGTTCCGCCTTCGACAAAAACCAATCCTGGTCCGGCTTCTTGTTTGTTTTTTGAAGATCCTTTTTTACTATCTACGTTCCAGCCTGTTGCTTGTGATGAGTTTTTTGAACTAGATTTTTTACTACAACTAGCAAAACCAATAATCAACATCATTGATAAAATCAAACGTAAGGCCATAATTTTGTTTACTTTCATACTCTTTTGTAGGTGATAATTTCTGTGCTGCAATATAATAATTAACCATTAAACCGCAACAACATTTTTTTATTTAATAAATTGAACTGTGTTATCTAAATAATTTACTCAATCCAAACGCAAATTTATACTATTTATTATTTATAATTACACTAAATGACATATTTTTACTCCCCGTAATATTTTGCTATAAATTCCGTTTAAGAAAATAATGAAAAAAATACTTTTGGTTTATTTAACCCTAATTCCTTTTGTTTCTTTTGCGCAAATTAAAGGCGATATTGCTATTGAATGGCTTGAAAAGAAAGAAATGTCTTTTGGTGATTTCAAAATTAATGTGCCGCAATTTGTTGGCAACAGTTATAATTATGAACCTTCTAAAAGGACGATTTTCTATATTTTAAACCTAACAGAATCAAGCTCTTTTGACGGAAATGCCGTTCAAATTACAAACTTGGTTTACGAGTCATTAACAACTTCTCAACTCGGCGATTTAGACCCTGCAAATATTCCAAAAACGCCGTCAGCAACTTTAAAAATAAATGAATCAAGAGGCATAAAACAGATTTTTCTCGTCTTGTCGCCAATAGTAAAAGATGAATTTGGATTCAAACGTATTAAATCTTTTTCCTATTCAATAAGTGGCAGTAGTGCTTCAAGAATTTCGCAAACCAAGAAAACCAGCGCCATAATAAATTCTGTTTTAGCAACTGGAGACTGGTACCAATTTTATGTCGAAAAATCAGGTGTTTATAAAGTTTCCAAAAGTTTTTTACAGCAATTAGGCCTTAATGTAAGCGGAATTGACCCGAAAAAAATAAAAATTTACGGAAACGGAGGCCGAATGTTACCTTTATCAAACGATACTTATTATCCTACTGATTTAGCCGAAAACACCATCAAAATTATTGGCGAAAGCGATGGCATTTTCAATGATGAAGACTACATTTTATTTTATGCCGAAGGTGTTGACACGTGGAGCGAAGAAAGTCAAACCAATAATAATTTATATGACACCAAGTCCTATTATTACGTTACTGTTCAGGGAAATGACGGAAAGCGAATCTCAAATATGGTTCAACCCACCGGAAGCAGCACCTTGAATTTAAGCACGTTTGACGACCATCAATTTCACGAATTAGATTTGGTGAATATTGGACGTCTTGGCCGTCAGTGGTTTGGCGAATTATTTGACATTAACCAAGATCAGGAATTTTCATTTAATTTTCCAAATATTGATGCGGCAACGCCTGTAAAATTAAAAATAAATGCGGCTTCGGCAGCTTATATTGCTACATCTTTTAAAATATCAGCAAACGGACAAGACGTTGGAACAATATCTTTTCCGGCACTTACAGTCAACTCTGGTGTTCAGTTTAATTTAGGCACTTTGCCAAGTAACACCACTTTTCCAGGTTCCGAAAGTATAAAAATAAAACTTTCCTATAATAATAATGGTGTTCCAGGCTCGAAAGGATACCTTGATAACATTATGCTTGTTGCCAAAAGAAAACTTCAAGGTTACGGAAAACAATTTTTGTTTCAATATGATTTGTCTAATGCCAGTTTGGGAATTGTGAGTTATGATTTTTCGAGCGCAAGCGGAATTTCTCAAATTTGGGATGTAACCGACATTTATAATGTGACCAAGGTCGAAAATGCAAATCAGGCTTCATTTTCTTTTAAAGCAAATCTGGGTGAACTTAGAAAATACGTTGCAATTGACGCCTCGGATTATTATATACCTTTAAAAAGTAGCAAACCAAAAATCACCAACCAAAATCTAAAAGGAACACTTTTTAAAAATGCCCAAGGACAATTTCAGGATATTGACTATGTAATTATTACACCTGCTTTTCTAACTACTCAAGCCGATAAATTAGCTAATTTTCATCGCTCTTATTCAAATTTAAATGTCAAAGTAATACCACTTGAAACAATTTATCAGGAGTTTTCATCCGGAAAACAGGACATTGCCGCTATTAGAAATTGTATAAAGTACATTTATGACAACGCTTCATCACCTGAAAAAAGAATAAAATATGTAAACCTCTTTGGCGATGCTTCCTATGATTATAAAAACCGAATCCCAAACAACACGAATATCGTTCCTATTTACCATGCATTAAACAGCAACACTCTGGGAGAATCATCCTATGCTTCAGATGATTTCTATGGTTTGATGGATGCAAGCGAAGGAAATATCGGGTCGTTTTTTGGAGGAATTGATATTGCCGTGGGAAGAATGATTAATGACAATACCGAACAAGCTGATGAAATGGTAAACAAAGTAATTGAATATTACGATGTGAAATCTTATGGAAGTTGGAGAAATAATTATGTGATGGTTAGCGATGATTCTGATAAAAATTCAGATGCAACCTTGCAAAACAGACAAAATATTTTAGCGGATAAAATCACTTTCGAAAAACCATTTTTAAACGTCAATAAAATATTACTAGACTCTTATGTTCAGGAAGCTTCGGCAGGTGGAGCTCGATATCCTAAAGCAAGAACAGATTTATTCAGCGCTTTCGAAAAAGGAGCTTTGGTGTTTAACTATTTAGGTCATGGCGGTGAAGACGGCTTATCAAGTGAGCGAATTTGGGAAAAATCCGATGGGCAAAATTTAAGCAATCAATATAAATATCCATTATTCATTACCATAACCTGTGATTTTTCACGATTTGATAACCCATCAAGGCCTACAGCCGGTGAATATACGTATTGGAATCCAAAAGGTGGCGCCATCTCTATGATTACAACTACTCGTGAAATAGGACAGTTTAGCGCCGAAAATTTTAATGATATTCTGGCTAAAAACTTGTTTTCTTATGGCTCAAACCAATACACTTCAATCGCTGAATCTTTGCGAATATCCAAAAACAGCAATCCAAATTCATCAACTAATGTGGTGTTCTACATTGGAGATCCAGCCCTTATGCTTGCTATTGCCAAACCTAAAATAAGATTAACAAAAGTAAATGACATCCCCGTTTCACAACCTTTTGATGATTTTAAATCATTGGCAAAAATGAAAATATCTGGCGAAATAACCGATGAAAATAATATTCCGTTAACCAATTATAACGGAGAACTTTCGACTACGATATTTGACAAATTTATCACAAGAACAACCTTAAACAATGATGGCTATAGTCTGCCTATGTCTTTTAACGTTCTTGGAGAAACCGTCTTCAGAGGAAATGCTTCTGTTACAAATGGGCAATTTGAATTTAGCTTTATTGTTCCAAGAGATATTCGGATTCCGATAGCTAATGGAAAAATTAGTTTTTATGCTAAAAAAAATCTGCTTTTTGAGAATCAAACGGGTTATGACACCAGTATAAAAGTGGGCGGAATAAATGAAAATGCAGTCGTGGACAATATTAGTCCAAGAGTGAAGTTATATATGAACGATGAAACTTTTGTTTCGGGTGGTACAACTAACGATTCTCCGTTCTTACTGGCAAACCTTGAAGATGAAAGCGGCATCAATACCGCTAGCGGAATAGGTCACGATATAGTTGCAATATTAGACGGTGATGTAAATAATCCTTATATTTTAAACGATTATTATCAAACAAATCTGGATGATTATACCAAAGGAACGCTTCGGTTTCCATTCAGGAATTTAGCGGTTGGTTTGCACACTATTACGTTCAAGGCTTGGGATGTTTATAACAATCCAATAACTGCCGAAATACAATTTATTGTCGCAGGAAACGAAGCGATAACATTGACACATGTTTTGAATTATCCCAATCCATTTGTCAATTATACTGAGTTTTGGTTTTCGCACAACAGACCTTATGAGCCATTGGAAGTTCAGGTTCAGGTGATGACAATAACAGGAAAAGTGGTTTGGACGAGAAACCAAATTGTCACTACCGAAGGTTTTCTGTCAAAAGAAATCACTTGGGACGGCAAAGATGATTTTGGAAATAAAATTGGAAAAGGAGTTTATGTGTATAAACTTACCGTTAAATCGAACGTAACAAATTCGAAAACTGAAAAATTTGAAAAACTTGTAATACTTTAATAAAATACTATATTTGTACAATTAATACTAAACTTCAATGAAAAAAATACCTTTGCTTTTTGTCTGTTTATTCATTATTTCATTTGCAAAAGCGCAAGAAAATGTTATCACCACAGCAGTTCCATTTTTATTAGTTGCTGCTGATGCGAGAGCTGCAGGTATGGCAGATAATGGCGTAGCTTCCTCAGCAGATGCTTTTTCGCAACAATGGAATCCGGCAAAATATGCCTTTGCATTAGACAAAGTAGGTTTTTCAGTGAGCTACACTCCCTATCTTACTGACTTGGTAAATGATATTTCTTTGGGACAATTAAACTATTATAACCGGTTAAACGAACGAAGCGCTTTTGCAGGAAGTTTTAGATTTTTCGGATTAGGAAATATTGAACTTCGTGAAACTGGGGATCCAAATGAAATTCCAAGAGTCGTTTCTCCTAGTGAATTTGCTTTTGACGGATCTTATTCCTTAAAACTGAGCGAAAAATTCTCCATGGCAGTTGCAGCACGATATATAAACTCTAATTTAAAAGTAGCCTCAGACACTGGCGATGCTTCATCGGCAAGTTCATTTGCCATTGATGTTGCAGGATTTTTTCAATCAGAAGAAATAGCATTTAACGAATTCAACGGAAGATGGAGAGCTGGATTTAATATTCAAAATTTAGGTCCAAAAATCAGCTATGATAACACCGAATTTAGTAGCAACTTTTTACCTGCCAATTTAAAAGCAGGTGCTGGTTTTGATTTCATCCTTGACGATTATAATAAGGTTGCCGTAAATGTAGAATTAAGTAAATTATTAGTGCCTACACCTCAAAACCCGGATTTGAACGGAGACGGAACAATTACCGCAGAAGAAAGAGCTCAAAATAATCAAGATTATAAAAATATTGGTTGGTTTTCTGGTGCTTTACAATCATTTTCTGATGCTCCGGGAGGATTTAGCGAAGAACTAAAAGAGGTAACTTACTCATTAGGTGCCGAATATTTATACCAAGACTCTTTTGCATTACGAGCTGGTTATTTTCACGAAAATCCAGATAAAGGTGCCAGACAGTTTTTCTCTCTTGGTGCAGGTTTCAAATATAATGTAGTCAAAGTGGATGTTTCTTATTTGTTTTCGACTTCCAAAGTTAAAAACCCTTTGGAAAACACATTACGATTCTCACTTACATTTAATTTCGGTGACAAATACGACGAATATTAGTAAATTAAAAAAATAACTACAAATCCAAATTTCAATGAAATTTGGATTTTTTTTCCAATAAAAAGAATGAAAGACATCATTATTTCAACTCAATTTTCCGTTTTCGAATCAGTTCAGGAATTACCCAATGACATTCAAAATCTAATGGCGCAAGCTGTGGAGGTAAGAAAAAAAGCCTATGCTCCCTATTCTAAGTTTAGAGTTGGCGCTGCACTTTTATTAGATAACGGAAAAATAGTTTTGGGTTCAAACCAAGAAAACGCTGCTTATCCTTCCGGACTTTGTGCTGAACGCGTTGCTGTTTTTCAGGCTGGATCCATTTATCCTGAAGCAAAAATTTTAAAAATGGCAATTACTGCCGCTTCGGACACAAATAAAACCACTGCTCCTATTCCCCCTTGCGGCTCTTGCAGGCAATCCATTGCCGAATATGAAATAAAACAGGAAACCCCAATCGAAATTTATTTTATGGGCGAAATAGGTGCTGTTTACAAATCTGCGTCACTAAAAAACCTGCTTCCTTTTATGTTTGATAAGCACTTCTTATAAAAAAAACCAAAAATTACCTTTTTAATTTTAATGCTTACTCGGAATGTCTTATTTTTGCAACTTGCAAATTTGGGGTGAGGATACTATTTTTGCGTGAGTCGGTCATAAAAACACAAAACACAACAACACTTTAGCATAAAAATAAAAAAACACATGAAAGAAGTAACAAAAGAAGTTTATTTAAAATGGTACGAAGACATGCTGCTTTGGAGAAAGTTTGAAGATAAACTTGCAGCATTATACATTCAGCAAAAAATTAGAGGATTTCTACACTTATATAATGGTCAGGAAGCTGTTTTAGCTGGCGCATTGCACGCTATGGACTTGACCAAGGACAAAATGATTACTGCATACAGAAATCACGTTCAACCTATTGGGATGGGCGTTGATCCAAGAAGAGTGATGGCTGAACTTATGGGAAAAGCAACTGGAACCTCAAAAGGAATGGGTGGTTCTATGCACATTTTCTCAAAAGAACACGGATTTTATGGAGGTCACGGAATCGTGGGCGGACAAATTCCTGTAGGAGCCGGAATTGCTTTTGGAGACAAATACAACAATACTGGCGGAGTGACATTGACCTATTTTGGTGATGGTGCTTCTCGACAAGGGTCGTTACATGAAGCTTTTAATATGGCTATGCTTTGGAATCTTCCGGTAGTATTTATCGTTGAAAATAACGGATATGCAATGGGAACTTCTGTAGAAAGAACTGCTAATCATCCGGATATTTGGAAACTAGGTTTAGGATACGAGATGCCTTGCGGACCAGTGGACGGAATGAATCCTGTAAAAGTTGCCGAAGCGATGACTGAAGCTATCGAAAGAGCCAGAAATGATGGCGGACCCACTTTCCTTGAAATGAAAACCTACCGTTACAGAGGCCATTCTATGTCAGATGCGCAATTATACCGTTCGAAAGAAGAGGTGGAAGAATACAAAAAAATTGACCCAATTACTCAGGTTTTAGATGTAATTAAAGATCAAAAATATGCTACCGAAGCAGAAATTGAAGCCATCGACCAAAGGGTAAAAGATTTAATCGAAGAATGTGTACAATTTGCTGAAGAATCTCCTTATCCGGAAATTCAACAATTATACGACGTGGTTTACGCCCAAGAAAACTATCCATTTTTACCTCATAAACTATAATCAATTATGGCAACAATAATAACAATGCCTCGTTTGAGCGATACTATGACGGAAGGAACGGTAGCAGCTTGGTTAAAAAAAGTAGGCGACAAAGTCAGTGAAGGCGATATTCTTGCCGAAATTGAAACTGACAAAGCAACAATGGAATTTGAATCCTTCAATGAAGGAACCCTTTTATATATTGGCATTCAAGCCGGAGAAACTGCACCAGTAGATTCTTTATTGGCAATTATAGGAAATGAAGGCGAAGATATTTCTGCTTTAATTAGCCCCCCAGCCCCCGAAGGGGGAGCAACCCAAGTTGAAGAAAAAACAACTACAGAATCAACTCCCTCAACTCCCCCTTCGGGGGCTGGGGGGCAACTTCCAAAAGGAGTTATTGTAGTTACAATGCCCCGTTTGAGCGACACAATGACCGAAGGAACTGTAGCAACCTGGTTGAAAAAAGTAGGCGACAAAGTTGCCGAAGGCGATATTCTTGCTGAAATCGAAACCGATAAAGCAACAATGGAATTCGAATCTTTCAACGAAGGAACTTTATTATACATCGGAATTCAAGAAGGACAATCTGCTCCTGTTGACAGCCTATTGGCCATCATTGGACCAGAAGGAACAGACATTAGCGGCATTGCCGAAAATTATAAAACAAGTGGAGCTACTCCAACAGCAGTTGCAACTGAAGAAGCAAAATCAGCTCCAACTGCAGAAGTTGCGCCAATTGTTCAAGAAGCATCTGCTGACGGACAACGTGTTTTAGCTTCACCATTGGCAAAGAAAATTGCTACCGAAAAAGGAATTCAACTCTCACAAGTAAAAGGTTCTGGAGAAAACGGACGTATTACTAAAAGTGATGTTGAAAATTTCACGCCATCAGTAGCAACTACACCAAGTCAAGTTGCTCAACCGACAACCATCAACTCACAACCGACAACTGTTTCAAAACCTTATGTTCCAGCAGGACAAGTTGTAACCGAAGAAATCAAAAATTCGCAAATGCGTAAAATCATTGCGAAACGTTTGGGAGAATCTTTATTCACTGCACCACATTACAACTTGGTAATTGAGGTAATAATGGACGAAGCAATGAAATCAAGAGCTATTATTAACAGCGTTCCGGATACTAAAGTATCTTTTAACGATATGGTAATTAAAGCTTCTGCATTGGCTTTGAAAAAACACCCAAAAATAAATTCACAATGGAAAGAAGATGCAATCACCATCAACTATCACGTGAATATTGGTGTTGCTGTTGCTGTTGAAGACGGATTAGTTGTTCCTGTATTGCCATTTACAGATGGTATGAGTTTATCTCAAATTGGAACAAGCGTAAGAGATTTGGCTGGAAGAGCCAAAAACAAAAAATTATTACCTACCGAAATGGAAGGAAGTACTTTCACGATTTCTAACCTTGGAATGTTTGGAATTACTGAATTCAACTCTATCATCAACCAACCGAATTCTGCTATCCTATCCGTAGGAGCAATTGTAGAAAAACCAGTGGTGAAAAATGGACAAATTGTAGTAGGAAACACGATGATGCTTTCATTAGCTTGCGATCACAGAACTATCGACGGTGCAACCGGAGCACAGTTCTTGCAAACATTAAAACAATATATTGAAAATCCTGTGACGATGCTGGCTTAATAGCTCGTTCATTTATAATAACAATCCCGTTTCTTTTTTAAAGAGACGGGATTTTTTTTTTGTAATCAATGATTCTATATTTTTACTTCTTCTTTGACCAAAAAATAGACTAAGATACACATAGCTATTAATGTTATAAAATATCCAGTCCAGACATTTCTGCTTTCATATTTCTCTTCATATTGATCAATTAGTTTTCCTCTGAATCCTTTTATAATCCAGAAGAAAAAGCCTCCAATCCAAAGTGAAGTAAGTTTTGCAGCAAATGGTTCTTTTGCCATATTATTAATTTTTATTTATTCTTCTTCTCAATCCATTGCAATAAATTGCACCAATCAAAGACTCATTATACTCGACGTGTTATTAAACCATAAGTATAATCAGAATATTTAAATTTTCTCAATTCCACAATATATTCTTTTAAATTATCAAAGTCATTCTCTTCCAAAAATAAGCTATCTGTATATTCTATATCAAAAGGATCTTCTGGTGGACAAATTTTATTTATTTTATCCAAAGAATAATGAGAAATTTTTATTTCGTCAAAAAAATCTTCTTCTTCAATTCTATAAATTTCAATTAACAATTCTTTTGCCATTTTTATTAATTTTTAAAGTTTTTTATTCTTCTCCTCAATCCAACGCGACATATATTTTGTACTTGTCAAAGTATGATGTTGCAAAAGTGTTCCCATAAAATTATCTAATCGATGTTGTTTTAAATGGGTTTGTACTTTTAAAATATACTTAACAAAATCATCTTCAAATAAAGATTTCAAATAGCGTTTTTCTATAATGTCAAAACCATTTTCTTGGGCTTTTAGCCAAATCGTTTTATCTTGATATAATTCCACCGCATTATCGGCAAAAGTTTGCGGTTCATCAGAAATGAAGCCATTCCAAGGCAAATCGCCACACATCGATTCAGCTCCAATAATTGTCGTTACGCTTGGCGTTCCGCAATGCATTGCTTCTACCAATTTTCCTTTTATTCCTGCACCAAAACGCAAAGGTGCCAATACAACTCTAGCATTTCGCCCCACTTCTTGGGCATCATCGGCACGACCCATAATATAATAACCATCTTTTGGTTGGTGTAATTGCAATACTTTTTGAGAAGGATAAGCACCGTAAATTTGCAAAACTGCTTCCGGCATTTGCTTTCTGATGAGTGGCCAAATCGTTTCCTTTAAATACTGAACGGCATTCCAATTGGGTTCGTGAAGGAAGTTTCCAATGAAAACAAAATTGTTTCTATTTTCAAAGGATGGCAGATTTTGAATATTTGAATCTGCAATAGACTCCAACAACAAAGGCAAATAATACAATAAATCAGTATCTATTTTGAAAACAGATTGCAGCAATTCTATTTCATATTCAGCAATCATCAGGGAAATATCACAACGCAAAATACTAGCAATTTCTCTTTTAGCAACATCTTCAACCAATAAATCGTCTGTTGAAAATTGCCTCTTTTCTTTGAATGCTTTTTGGCGAGCCAATCGCAAACAATGCAAATCTTCGGTATCTAATAATCGCAAAGCATCAGGACAATTCTCGGCAACACGCCAGCCATATTGTTCTTCCATCATAAAACGATCAAACAAGACGATTGTGGGATTTAATTCCTTTACAAAAACATCAAAACTGGAACAATTTAAAGTAATCGATTTTTTGGTTACAGCCAAAGATCCCAAATCAATCATATAATCGCTATCCGAAGCAGAACTGGCAAAAGTGACATCAAAACCGTGTTCCTTGAAAATAGAAATCAATTCCACCATTCTTCCTCCTGCCGCCGAAGAATTGGGCTCAGGCCAAACAAATCCAAGAATTAAAACGCGCTGATTTGCAATCATAAATTACTTTTTTTTGACTATCCGTTACTAATCCCTATCGAAAATTTTGTTGGTTTATAAAAAATAAAGTTGTTTTTCTCTTGAAACCATTAAGAAATTAAGGTTCATTAAGGCTAAAAACTTAATTTTCTTAATTTCTTAATGGTTTAAAAAATAATAAAAATTTTGGAATGCACAGTGGACAATTATATAACTTTTTACGATGCAAAATAAGGAAAATAAACCGCAAATCAATCCATTCTACAACAAATAAAATCTGTATTTTTACATTCAATTTCCATAAATACAAAAAATGTTAGGATTAAAATTAGCCACCGACCCAAGATGGGTAACCATCGTCGAATCGAACATCGAAGAAATCTTGACCGATCACGCTTGGTGCGAGCAAAAAGCAGCAACGAACATCATCACCATCATCACTTATAATTCGGAACACGAAGAATTAGTTACCGATTTGTTGGAAATTGCCAAAGAAGAAATCGAGCATTTTCAACTGGTTCACAATATTATCAAAGAAAGAGGACTAAAATTAGGCCGGGAACGAAAAGATCATTATGTAAACGAACTCTTCAAATTTCTGAAGAAAGACGGAAGCCGAAACGACGCTTTTGTAGATAGACTGCTCTTTTCAGCAATGATTGAAGCCAGAAGTTGCGAGCGATTCAAAGTGTTGTCTCAGAACATTGAAGACAAAGAATTGGCCGAATTTTACAGAAAATTAATGATAAGCGAAGCGGGACATTACACCACATTTTTGAAATTCGCCAGAAAATATTCAGAAAAAGTCGATGTTGACAAACGTTGGCAAGAATGGATTGATTTTGAAGGCGAACTCATTACTAACTACGGAAAAAGCGAAACCGTTCACGGCTAAACATCCTATTTTTACTTCTAAACAACAATTTTCAAAATGAAAAAGCAGTTATTATTTCTATTATTGGCATTCAGTATTTGTGCCAATGCCAATGTTCGTCTGCCCAAATTATTTGCCGATGATATGGTTTTGCAAAGGAATAAATTAATTCCGGTTTGGGGTTGGGCTGATGCCAATGAGAATATCGAAATCAAATTCAACAAGCAAACAAAAACCACAAAAGCAGACAAAAACGGAAAATGGATTATCCGATTAGATTCCGAAAATGCTGGCGGACCTTATGAATTATCCATAAAAGGAAAAAATAAAATTACTATAAAAAATGTTTTGGTGGGCGAAGTTTGGATTTGCAGCGGACAATCCAATATGGCGTTTACGGTAGATGAAGCCCTAAATGCCGAGAAAGAAATAAACGATGCCAATTATCCTTTTATCCGAGCATTTACCGTTTCCAGAGACGTTAGTTCCTTGCCTAAAGACGATGTGAAAGAAGGAAAATGGGAAGTTTGCAATAAATCTACCGTGGTTAATTTTACGGCGGTTGGTTACTTTTTTGCCAAAAAAATCTACGCAGAACTAAAAATCCCGATTGGATTAATCCACACTTCTTGGGGCGGAACGGGTTCAGAAACTTGGACAAGCCGAGAAGCATTTGAAAGCAGCGACGAGTTTAAGGAAATGATTGCCGGTATGCCAAACGTTAATCTAGATTCTATTTCGAAAGTTTTCAATAAATCAATTGCAAAAAGAGTGGAAGAGCTTCAAGGTTCCAAAATAAATCCCGCGAAAGCTGAAATGTTTAAAGAATTTGCATTCAATGATTCAGCTTGGCCGGAACTCAATGAACCCGAAGCTTGGGAAAGTCAAGATTTGGGAGAATTTGATGGTACAGTTTGGTTGCGAAAAACAATAACACTTTCAGCAAACGATGCCGGAAAAGAGGCCACGATTGAATTATCCAAAATTGATGATGAAGATATCACTTATGTAAACGGAATTGAGATTGGACGGAACAACAATTGGGATGCCAAAAGAAAATATTCCATTCCAGCAGCAATCTTAAAAGACGGCAAAAACACCATCTCAATCCGTGTGGTTGATGGCGGTGGCGGTGGTGGAATTTATGGCGAATCCGATGATTTTAAAATCACCATTGGAGACAAAATCATTCCGTTAAAAGGAAAATGGAAATACCAAGTGGAGGCCATAAAAAGTGATGTTGGACCAAATAGTTATCCTTCGTTGTTGTACAATGCAATGGTAAACCCTTTGATTCCTTATGCTTTCGAAGGCGTTCTATGGTATCAAGGCGAAACCAATGCCTGGAGAGCGCAACAATACAAAAAGGCTTTTCCGTTATTGATAAACGATTGGAGAAAAAAGTGGAATCAAGGCGATTTTCCTTTTTATTTTGTACAAATTTCGAGCTTTAATGAAACCAATGGTAATAGCAACAACGGAAGTATGTGGGCAGAACTTCGAGAAGCACAAACCCAAACCTTAAAACTTCCAAACACCGGAATGTGTGTAACAACGGATATTGGCAATCCAACGGACATTCATCCTAAAAACAAACAAGACGTAGGAAAAAGACTGGCAGCAATTGCCTTAAAAAATGTTTACAAACAAAATATTGTTTGCACCGGACCAACTTTTAAATCAATGGAAATTCAAGGAAACAAGATTATAGTTTCTTTTGAAAATTTGGGTTCCGGATTGTCAACTCCTGATAAATATGGCTATCTAAAAGGATTCGAAATTGCAGGAGACGACAAAGTTTTTCATTTTGCAAATGCCCAAATCGTCGATAACAAAGTGGTGATTTACTGTGAAAATGTACCGAATCCAGTTGCATTGCATTTTGGTTGGGCAGATGATGCCAGCGACAACAATCTCTATAATAAAGAAGGGTTTCCTGCCGTTCCTTTCAGAACAGATAATTGGAAAAACGTTACAGAAAACGTAAAATATAAAATGGTGAAGTAATCCTCAGAATTAAAAAACTATTTTCGAAAGTGTGAGGAGAAATCCTTGCACTTTTTTTTGTTTTTCTTCCAAAGACAGGATAGTTTGCATAAATTTGTAAGGACTATGAGATTTTTATAGACCTCAATTAATAAAAACATTATACGTAATTTGAAGAATATAATACGCATATTCCTATTTCCAGTTTTATATTTAGAAATAGATTTGTAACATTGATTAAACAAAACAAACTCTTTACAACAAAATGCAAAATCAAGATCAAAACAATTTAGCCATTTCTCATAAAGAACCTGGACAGTTTGAAGAAACAAGATTTGAGAAAATTCACAATACCATTTTCAAATCATCCAAAATTGCTTCCAAAATAGTGGCACAGGAAATAGCAAGCTTAATTAGGGAAAAACAATCCAAAAACGAAAACTGCATTTTAGGACTTGCCACAGGATCTTCGCCTATAAAAGTTTATGAAGAGTTAATCAGATTACATCAGGAAGAAGGATTGAGTTTTTACAATGTAATCACTTTTAATCTTGATGAATATTATCCAATGGAAAAAGATAATGCAGAGAGTTACCACTATTTTATGCACGAAAATTTATTCAAGCATATTGACATAAAACCTGAAAATGTTCATATTCCTGATGGAATGATTGCTCAGGAAAACCTAGACCAATATTGTTTGTCTTATGAAGCAGCAATTATAAAAGCCGGAGGATTGGATTTCCAATTACTTGGTATTGGTCGAACAGGACATATTGGGTTTAACGAACCCGGTTCGCATTCTAATTCTGGCACGAGAAGCATTACTTTAAATCATATTACTAGAGTTGATGCCTCTGCATCCTTTTTAGGAATAAATAATGTTCCTCGAAGAGCCATAACAATGGGAATTGGAACCATCAAAAAAGCAAAAAGAATCGTGCTTTTGGCATGGGGAGAAAATAAAGCAGATATTATTAAAGAAACTATTGAAGGTGATATTTCGTCACAAGTTCCTGCTACTTATTTACAAATTCACAGCAATACCACATTTGTTATGGATAAAGAAGCGGCGTCAGAGCTTACCCGAATAAAAACACCTTGGTTAGTTTCCACTTGCGTTTGGACGGAAGAACTAAAAAGCAGCGCCATAGTTTGGCTTTGCGAAAAAGTAAAAAAACCTGTTTTAAAGCTAAATGACAAAGATTACAACGACAATGGAATGTCTGGATTACTCGCAGAAGAAGGTCAAGCGTATGATTTAAACATAAAAATGTTTAATAAACTGCAACATACTATTACTGGATGGCCGGGTGGCAAACCCAACGCTGACGATGAAAACAGACCGGAAAGAGCTTTGCCAAAGAAGAAAAAAGTAATCATTTTCAGTCCACATCCAGATGATGACGTAATTTCTATGGGAGGAACATTTGACAGATTGGTTGAGCAAGGCCACGAAGTGCATGTTGCTTATCAAACCTCAGGAAATATCGCGGTTTCAGATGAAGAAGCGTTGCGTTATGCCGAAGTTGCTCTAGATATTGTTAACGAAAATAATGCAACCATTAAAAATGTCATTAAGGCATTACAAACAAAGAAAATTAGCAAAGCAGAAGAATTAATTATTCGTAAAATAAAGGGTCAAATTAGACGAAAAGAATCCTTGGGAGCTACTCGGTTTTTGGGACTTCCAGACAATCAAGTTCATTTTTTGGACATGCCTTTTTATGAAACGGGAACTGTCAAAAAAAATAATCTCAGCGAACAAGACATTGAAATTGTAAGCGCTCTAATTACGAAGATTAAACCTCACCAAATTTATGCTGCAGGTGACTTGGCAGATCCACACGGAACCCACAAAGTTTGTCTGGATGCCATTTTTGCGGCAATAAAAAAATTAAAATCAAAACCATTCTTAAACGATTGTTGGGTTTGGCTCTATCGTGGCGCTTGGCACGAATGGGAACCACAGGAAATTGAAATGGCAGTTCCAATGAGTGAAGATCAAGTATTAAAAAAACGTAAAGCTATATTTTACCACCAATCACAAAAAGATTCCGTAATGTTTCAAGGAGAAGATTCAAGAGAATTTTGGGTACGAGTTGAAGAACGCACAAAAAATACCGCAGATAAATACAATGCCTTGGGTCTTGCAGAGTACACAGCGATGGAAGCTTTTAAACGCTATTATTTTTAAAAAAGTTTTGGTTAGCTTTTTAGTTTGATTCTCCTTGCAGGTTTAAATAAACTTGCAAGGATTTTTTTAAAAAAAATACAGTTGAAAGAATAAAAAATAATTTATAAAAAAAATGAAAAAAATATCAAATACAATTATTCTGCTGCTAATAATTGCCTTTTCGTTCCAATCTTTTGCCGGAACAAAATTCACTGTTTCAAGCCGAATACAATTAGATAAAAACTGGAAAGCTCAACAAAACAAGAAAGTTTCTAGCGATGGAGCTTCCATTTCATCTGCAGAAAATAATTCAGAAAGTTGGTATAAAGCAAGCGTTCCATCGACTGTTATGGGCGTTTTGACTGCCAATGGTTTGTACAAAGACATATTTGTAGGCGATAATTATACAAAAATAGACAAAACCCAATTTGATGATTCCTGGTGGTACAAAACCGAATTTGATTTGCCAAACATTAATCCGGAAAATAACATTTCGCTTCATTTTGATGGAATAAATTATTATGCAAATATCTGGCTTAACGGAAAATTAATAGCTTCACGCGACAAAGTTTTTGGAACATTTAGACAGTTTGCATTTGACATTACAGCTTTGGCCAAAAAGAAAGGAAATGTACTTGCAGTTGAAATATTTCGGGCACAACCCGGTGATTTTAATACCGGTTTTGTGGATTGGAATCCAAGACCATTGGATGAAAATATGGGAATCTGGCGTCCAGTTTATGTTGAAATTGATGGTAAAATTGGATTAAAAAACACGGCCGTTCAATCTAAAGTAAATACTGCAACGCTCAAAGAAGCTTGGTTGACCGTTAAAACAGAACTCGAAAATCACACTTCTGAAACTGTTTCTGGAACCTTAGTTGGAAAAATTGGACAGAATGAATTTCGCTACCCTATTAAATTAAACCCGAATGAAACTAAGGATTTATCTTTAACTTCCAAGGAAATTGCTTCTTTATATATTAAAAACCCGAAACTTTGGTGGTGTAATAATCTCGGCGAACCCAATTTACAAAAGCTTTCCCTTCATTTTGAAACCAATAAAAATGTGTCAGATTCTGACGAAATTGTTTTTGGAATCAGGGAAATAGAAACTTATTTCACTCCCGAAGGTCACAAAGGATTTATACTTAACGGCAAGAAAATATTAATCAAAGGTGCTGGCTGGACGGACGATATTTTCCTTCGAGACTCAAACCAGAGTTTAGAAACTCAATTGCAATATGTGAAACACATGAATTTAAATACTTTGCGAATGGAAGGTATTTGGGGAACATCACAAAATTTTTATGATTTATGCGACAAATATGGAATAATGGTAATGGTGGGTTGGAGTTGTCAATGGGAATGGATTGAACACTTAGGAAAAGAATGTGGTGAATTTGGAGGAATTCAAACAGAAGCCGACGAGAATCTTGCTATGGAATCCCTGACGGATCAAATTTATTGGTTAAGAAACCACCCAAGTATTTTTGTTTGGTTTTTAGGAAGTGACAAATTGCCCAAACCCGAATTAGAACTTAAATATAAAAATCTAATTAATAAAATTGATAATCGCCCTTATTTACTTACAGCTGGAACAAAAACAAGTGAAATCAGCGGTCCTGTTGGGGTCAAAATGAACGGTCCCTACGAATATGTCTCTCCAAATTATTGGTTCGAAGACACAAAAAATGGCGGTGCATTTGGCTTTAATACTGAAACTTCTCCAGGAGCAGCAATTCCTCCTTTAGAAAGCATCAAAAAAATGGTTCCGAAAGATAAACTATGGCCTATCAATGACCAATGGAATTATCATTGTACCAATTCATTAGTTATGTCTAATAATTTAAATGAAAACACTTTAGCAATAGACAAACGCTATGGAAAAGCTAAAGATATAAATGAATATTTACTGAAATCCGATGTGTTGGGATATGAAGCTATGAGCGGAATGTTTGAAGGTTTTAGAGCCAGAATTCCTGAATCGACAGGAATTATCCAGTGGATGCTCAATTCGGCTTGGCCTTCTTTTTACTGGCAATTGTACGATTATTATTTGTTGCCAACATCGAGTTATTATGCCACACGAAAAGCGAACAACATCAACCAATTGATTTATGATTATTCAAAAAACGAAATAATTGCTGTAAATGAATCATTAAATCTAGAGAAAAATTTAGTGGCTAAAATCACGGTATTTGACTTCAATTCTAAATTATTAAAGACAGAAACTGTTCCGTTTGACATCAATTCCATCACTTCCAAATCTATTTTGAAATTAGAAAACTATTCTGAAAATGTATTTCTTGATTTGAAATTATTCAATGAAAAAGATGTTCAAATTGCGTCTAATTTTTATTGGTTGTCCAATAAAAAAGATGTTTTTGATTGGGATAAAACTCAATTCCGAAATACGCCTTTAAAAGAATATGCTGATTTCACTAAATTAAATGATTTACCAAAATCTGAAATTACTACTGCATTTTCTACCAAAAGTGTTGGAAATAATTCAGAATTAAGCGTGACATTAGAAAATACCAATTCAAAACTAGGCTTTTTTATCAATTTAAAAGTTGTGGATGATGCTGGAAAAACAATTTTTCCGGTTTTTTGGGATGATAATTTTATCAGTGTTTTACCCAACGGAAAAAGAACTCTCAAATGTTTTATTCCTAAGAATTTAATTTCAAATACTAAAACACATCTGATAATTTTGGGTTGGAACGTTAACGAAAAAACATACGCAATTGAGTAAAAAGGAAAGTTTTTTAGATGTTAATTTATTAAGTAACTTTGAGAATCCAAAACTTGATAAATTAATGTATAAAATAATTTTACTGATTGATTTCACCGAAGATTACGGAAAAAGCCTCTTAAAAGGAGTTACAAAATACTCCAAAGAGAATGGTCCTTGGATGTTCTGTAGAATGCCTTTGCAATATAGGGAAGACCTTAGCATGGATAACATAATACAATTTGCAAAAGACTGGAAAGCTGATGGCATAATTGCCCAATTCTATAATCATGCCAACATAAAAAAACTCGTTGAAACCAAAATTCCAGTCATTGTAGAAGATTTCAAAGAGCGATTTGATGAGTTTCCAAACATTACCGGAGGCTATTTTGAAGCGGGACAAATGGGTGCCAAATATTTTATAAACAAAGGATATAAAAATTTTGCTTTTTATGGATTTGACAATATCGTTTGGTCTCGTGAAAGAGCCGAAGGATTTGAAGATTCTGTAAAAAAACACGGTGAAAAAGTACATTTTTTTAATCCCAAAAAAATGGAATCTCGAGAGTTATGGTATTACAAACCTTCGGCATTGAGTAAATGGCTAACGAAGTTACCTAAACCAATTGCCATTATGGCTTGTGATGACGAAAGAGCACAAAACATCACCGAAGCTTGTAAACATTCTAAAATAAAAATCCCAGAAGAAGTTGCAGTTTTAGGTGTTGACAATGATGAACTGACTTGTAATTTATCGGATCCGCCGTTGTCCAGTATTGGCTTAGACACAGAACAAGGTGGCTATGAAGCTGCAAAACTGATGCGTCAGCTTATAGAAAACAAATACCAAGAATATTATGATATAATAGTAAGACCCAACACAATTATTACCAGACAATCTACTGATATTTGTGCAACAACAGACAAACAAATTGCCAAAGCGTTGAATTTTATTCACCAAAATATTGAGAACAATATTAATGTAGAAGATGTCCTGAAAGAAACATCCATCTCCAGAAGAGCGCTTGAAAAAAGATTTCTTGAGGTAACTGATTCTGCGATTTACAAATATATTTGTCATCTAAGAATCCGAAAATTTTCGGATAGACTTCTTGAATCCGAGAAATCAATTTATGAAATAGCCATTGAACTAGGATACAATGACAACAAAAATCTTTCAAGATTGTTTAAACAAATAAACGGATGTACGCCTTTACAATACAGAAAAGCTAAAGCTAAATAAGGAAGATATTTATTTTGGCAAAACAGGATTTTCCACTTCTTGAAAACAAAGCGATGCAGCTCCTAAAATAGCAATTCCCTCAAGATTTGAAGCTTCAATTTTTAAATCCTCAATTTGTTTTTGATAAGCAAATGATTGCAAGGATAACTCCATAGATTCTTTAAATAAGGAAAAAGACTTACTTATGGATCCTCCAAGAATAATTGCCTCCGGAGCATACATATACAAAATAGATTTTAGACATTCACCCAAATGGAATCCAAATTCCGCATAAGCTTTCAAAGCATTTTCATCTCCTTTAGCAGCACCAAAACTCAATTCCTCAGCGGTTTGATGATAATTTTTCGAAAAGAAAAAACTGCTGGAATATTCTTCCATAATCCCGTCTTTGTAAGGCAACATACCTACTTCACCAGCACCACAAAGAACACCATTATATAGATTGTTATTGATAATAATTCCCATTCCAATTCCGGTTCCAATGGACAATCCAATGAAATTTTCAAAGTCTTTTCCCTTTCCAAATATTTTTTCGCCCAAGGTAAAACAATTGGCGTCATTATTGAGATAAACAGGAAGACTATAGCGTTGTTCTACAATTTCTTTCAATGCTACTTTTTTCCAAGATGGAATGTTTTGCACGTCATAAACAATCCCAGTTAAAGGATCTACAACTGCTGGAACGCCAATCCCAATGGCGATAACATCCGAATTAATAATGCTATCTATTGCTTCAAAAAGCGAAAAAAGAGTTTCCTCTTCCGAAGCTTTATTATTGACGCTTTTATAAGTTTGTTTTACGACAATACCATTCTGTACCAAACCCATTTTAAAGTAAGTTCCTCCAAGATCAATTCCTAATACTGTATTATTCATAATTATAAATTCGATTTTTTTAAACTAATTGTTTTATTGTTTACCAATGGAGAAGCCCAAAATCCAATTGATAAAACAAATCCCATTGGAATCAACAGAAAAAACATTCCCGTTTTTAGGCTTAATAATTCCCCTATCCAACCAATAATAAAAGGTATAATGGCAGCACCGGTAATTCCTGTGCATAAAATTCCGGACAAAGAACCGTGGTGAGCGCTTACAGAATTTAATGCCAAAGAAAAAATGATAGACCACATCACAGATATGAAAAAACCAACCAAAGGGAAGCAAATCAGGGCAACTTCGGCACTTCCATTTAATGCAAACAGCAAAGAAGTAATAGCTGCTATTGATGCCATAATCAAAATTTTACGACTATCCATTATTTTCAGCAAAACCAATCCCAATAGACAGCCAATGGTAAGCATTGCCCAAAAATAGGCCACCGTGTTTGCTCCAATTGTTTTTTCGTCGAAACCGTGATATTGCTTTAAAAATTGAGAAATCCAATTTCCTATTCCTTGTTCGATACCCGTATAACAAAAAATGGAAATAAAGAAAAGCAACGTCCATTTGTTTTTTAAAAGATCCAGATAAGAACTCGAATCACCCGCTTTTTCATCCTCATTTTTTTTAAAATCAGGATATTTTGTTGATAGTACAATGAGAACCAGTACAAAACAAATCACCAAAAAAACAACATATAAGGATGCCCAAGGCATATTGTCTGGAACTGAACTTCTCAATATCTCCGTAATGAAGTTTTCTTTAGAATCCGAGTTAACTATTTTTTGATACAAATATGGACTTGCAAAAGAAGCTAGACCAAATACTACTTGCGCCAATACAGAGTTAAAAGCAAAATGTTCTTCGCCTCCTGCCACTCGCAGCATTGGATTAATAACCACTTGCAAAACAGCCATACAACAGCCCAAACTGAAAAGCGTCACGCTAAAAACAACATAGCTCGGAAAAATTACAAACCCTAATGAAGCAATCATCATTACCAAAAAAGAGATGGTCAATAATTTCTTGTCACTATATTTTTCAGAGAGAAATCCTGCGGGTATTGACATTACGCCATAAGCAATAAAAAAGGAAAAAGGCAACAAACCAGTTAGTGTCAAACTCAAGTCAAAACTTGTTTTAACATCAACAATTATTGAATTAAGAATGTTCGTAATAAATGATATCACAAAGAAAATCAATAGTATCAAAGCGATAATTGGGTAATAAATTTTAGGTTTAGAAATGTCTTTTTTCATATTCTTTTGATTACTATTTGTTAATTCTGGCATTAGCTTCTACTCTATACAATAGTACCATAACTTCTATGGTTTGAATGCTGATTCTGCGTATTTTTATATGCAAAAAACGCAAGAATACAGTTAATATAAACCAACAACATTAGTTGTGACTTTATTTCTTTCCTGTGTTTTCTATTACTGTTAATTTCCCTTTTCTGCCATTGCTGGAAAATGCACAAAGCGTGATTTTACCTTTTGCAGCAATCGGATTATTATAAATTTCGCTGTTGATTGTTGGTTCTGAACCATCAGTCGTGTATCGAATCGCGAATCCTGGTTGTTGAATATTGGCACTTACTTTCCCGTTTTCGATAATCGCTCCAACAGGTGGAATGCGATAAATATAACCTCCTGAATAATAATCCAAGCGAGGTAATTCTTTTTTGCCCAGGACATTTACAAACACTGACCAATCTTTGTTATATAAATTTTCGCTTTTATTTTTATCCAATTCCGTAGCCCAAGAAGGATTTTGAGCCCAAGCACGTTCGGCCAATGCCAATAATTTTGGATACAATAGATATTCCAATATTCCAATGTTTCGAACATTTTCGCTGAAAAGCTGCCCTTGAATTCCGAGAATATTTGATTTTCCATAATCCGTCAAACGCTCTTTTCCGTTGAATAAACTGGAATCAATAGGATTTCCGTCTGTATCTTCTTTGGTGTTTTTATAATAATCGAAAGGGATAAAATAGAACGGTTTGTCAATATTATTATATCCAGCCCAATTATATCCAGGCTCATCTGCTGCTTTTTCGTAAGCCAAATCAAAGTACAAATTACTCACGCAGGAAAGCACGACTTTGTAACCTGAATTGGCTAATTTATAAGGTAAATCTTCCGAACCCCAGCCAATTCCGTTGTTCCAAACGTAAGCTCGAAATCCTTTGTTGGCAAAATCAGGATTGGGAACATAGATTTTTTGATTGTCAAGAACTGTTTTTCGCATCGCAACTTCTTCCCAACCAGAAACCGCAAGATTACGTTTTGCCGTTATTTTTTCTAATTTGTCATAATAGTAATACCAAAGATCATTGGTGGAATTGAGTTTGTCATCTTCGGCTATTAGTTTGTTGCACAAAGGCGAAAGTTGCCAAGTTCCCGAAGGCACTTCGTCACCACCAAGATGAATCGTGGAAATAGGCGCATTGGCATCTTTATACATTGTCAAAATTTCGTCAATTACTTTTTCCATAAAAGTATAGGTTGATGGCAAAGCAACGCACATAATGTTGTCTTTCCACAATTGTGCCGAAGTATGAACGGATTTGTCATTTAAATCTCGAAGCAAATAACGCTCGGCTTCCACTTGATTGCCAAGTTTCATAAATTTATTGTACCGGGAATCCATCGCTTTAATTGCGGCTCGACTGTGTCCAGGCGATTCAATTTCCGGGATTACCTGAATGTGTCTTTCGGTGGCATATTTTAATATTTCGATAAAATCCTCTCTCGAATAATAACCGCTTCCGGGATAAGTTCCCGTGTTTGGACCGCTTCCATAAGAAGTTGGTAAAAATGATTTGCTGTCAGTTGTAAATCCACGTTTTCCACCGACTTCAGTCAGTTCTGGCAATGAAGGAATTTCAATTCGCCAGCCTTCGTCGTCACTAAAATGAAAATGAAAACTGTTCATTTTGTACAAAGACATTGCATCCAAGATTTTGAAAATGGTTTCTTTAGTTTGGAAATTTCGTGCCACGTCAAACATAAAACCTCTGTATTCAAAGCGAGGTTCATCTTTTACGTAACAATTGGAAACGGGAATTAACGACGCTTTTTTCTTCCAAGATTCGGCTGGCAACAGCGATTTTAACGATTGAATTCCATAGAAAATTCCGCTGCCTGATGATGCCAAAATTTCAATTTTATTAGATTGAATGTCAAGAATATATTCTTCGTTTTTTAAATCAGCTTTTTTTAGAATGATTTGTTTTCCGCTATTGTTGCTAGAATTAACTGCAATACTTCCTTCTAGAACTTTATTCAATTCATTCGAAAGATAATTGGCTTCGCTTGAAAATTCTGAATCTGATTGAATGTTGACATTTTTATCCAGAACAAAATTTCCATCATTGGCTTTGAAATATTTTGGAGAAGGAAATATTTTTGGCAAACTATCGACCGGAATGTTTTCTATTGATTTGTTGTTGTTATACGTAGTTTCGGCAGTAACAAAATTCACTGAAGAATCCACAATTGGTTTTAAAATATAGTTTTTTATAGAATATCCTTTTTCGGGATTTGTATCCCAAACGATGAATAATCCTGCGGGAGCGTATGTTTGATTAAGAATCTTCCCAGAGGAAAGAAATGAAAAATCAACACTTTGATTGGGCTTTAATCCTTTGAAGTTTTTGGTAGGTTTAAGCTGGCTAATATCCCCATTAATGTGAGTAATGACAAAATCTGGCGAACTTGAAATCGGGAAAATTTTATGGCTGTAGTTGGTATAAATCGTCCATCCTGAAGCCGGAAAAAAGGTTTTGCCGGTATTTGTAAACTTCAAAGAAGTGAGCACTTTTTCCTCTTTATTATAATTATTGGCAATCAATTCCCAATTGATTTGCAATGTATTTTCGTCGAAAGAAGGTTTCTTCTGCGAGTAAGCTGAAATTGAATAGACAAAAAGTGCTACTAAAATAATTAGGAAACGTTTCATAAAGTTAGTTTTTAATATTTACAAAGGCGAGTAGCATCCTCCCAATTCGTTGTTGCCACTGTTAATGTATGGATTATAAAGGTTTAAGGACCATTTTTTGCCCGTGATTTTATCTGCTAAATACAAATCATATTCTCCTCGCCCACCC
>JAEMQE010000059.1 GCA_022758945.1 Lentimicrobium sp.
CAAAAGTGACCCTAACATTACACAATCAGCACCGGCAGCAATTGCTTTTGGAATATCTCCTGTGTATCGAATTCCACCATCAGCAATAACGGGAACACCTGTTCCTTTCAAAGCTGCGGCAACTTCGAGAACGGCAGAAAATTGAGGAAATCCAACCCCTGCAATCACTCGAGTAGTACAAATAGAACCTGGACCAATCCCAACTTTTACTCCATCAGCACCATTTTCGACAAGAAATTTGGCTGCTTCTGGGGTGGCAATATTTCCCACGATGACATCTATTTTTGGAAATTTAGCTTTTATAGCTGCCAACACATTGACCACTCCTTGAGTATGACCGTGAGCGGTATCAATAATTATGGCATCGACACCCGCTTGTATCAAAGCAGTAGCTCTCTCGAGTGCATCGGCTGTCACTCCAATGGCTGCAGCAACACACAAACGACCGTAAACGTCTTTATTGGCATTGGGTTTTTGAGTTAATTTGGTAATATCTCTAAAAGTGATTAATCCGACTAGTTTATTTTGGGCATTTACCACCGGAAGTTTCTCGATTTTGTATCCTTGGAGAACCACTTCGGCTTGCCCTAGAGAAGTTCCTTCGGCAACAGTAACCAAATTTTCGCTGGTCATTACTTCTATAATCGGTCTGGCATTGTTGGTTTCAAAACGCAAATCACGATTGGTAACAATTCCTTTAAGAATTCTATTTTCGTCCACAATTGGAATACCACCAATTCCGTATTCTTTCATTGCTTTTTTAGCATCGGCAACGATAGAATTTAATGGCAAAGTCACCGGATCGATAATCATTCCGGATTCGGCACGTTTTACTTTTCGAACCTTTGCTGCTTGTTGCTCGATAGTCATGTTCTTATGCAAAACGCCAATTCCACCTTCTTGAGCCATAGCAATTGCCATAGCACTTTCGGTAACGGTATCCATAGCAGCGGAAACAATGGGAACATTCAGCGATATGTTTCGGGAAAATTTTGATTTGATACTCACTTCGCGAGGAAGTACATTGGAAAAATTGGGAACTAATAATACGTCATCGTAAGTTAGACCTTCGCCGATAATCTTGGAGTTATGTGCTATCATTGCAATTTGAAGTTGTAGTTAAATTGCGTGCAAATATAGACAATCTTAAGCAAAACAACATCATATTTAGGCTATAAATGATTAAATTGCAGGACATAATTATTCTTTACTTTTTCACTATTATTTACTACTAAAAAAGTTTCTAAAAATACCGCATGACACCATCAAATACTACAATGCACGGACTTTCTAACGAAGAAGTAATCCAATCCAGAAAAGAATACGGTTCCAATTCACTGGAACATCAGGACAAAAATAATTTCGTAACTTCTTTAATTGACATGATTAAAGAGCCAATGTTTATACTGCTATTGTTAGCTACAAGCATTTATTTTATCACAGGAGAATACAGCAACGGAATTTTTATGTTGGCGGCAATTGTTCTAGTTTCTGCTATTTCATTATATCAAGAATCGAAAAGTAGAAATGCGATTGAAGAACTAAAAAAATTATCGCAACCCAAAAGCAAAGTCATTCGAAACGGGGAAATCATCGAAATTCCAAGTGAAGAAATTGTTTTAGGCGATTATATTCAAACAGAAGAAGGAACATTCATTCCTGCGGATGGAATTATCATTCAATCCAATGATTTTTCGGTAAATGAATCTATTTTGACTGGCGAATCACTTTCGGTTTTTAAAAATGAAAAATCCGAAATCAATCAAGTATTTCAAGGAACAATTGCTGCAAGTGGTTTGGCTATTTGCAAAGTTACTGCCATTGGAAACCTAACCCAATTGGGGAAAATTGGAAAAAGTATCGAATCCATCGCCGAAGAAAAAACACCGTTGCAGATACAAATCGGGAATTTTGTAAAGAAAATGTCTATAGTGGGCTTAGTAATTTTTAGTGTTGTTTGGGCGATTAATTTTTATAATTCCGGTGTATTTCTAGACAGTTTATTAAAAGCACTAACTCTGGCAATGAGTATTATTCCGGAGGAAATTCCGGTTGCTTTCACCACATTTATGGCTTTGGGCGCTTGGCGTTTGATGAAAATAGGGATAATCGTAAAACAAACAAAAACGGTAGAAACCTTAGGAAGTGCTAACGTAATTTGCACTGATAAAACAGGAACCATCACCCAAAACAAAATGAGTTTGGCTCAATTATTCACGCTTTCAAACAATAAAATCATTAAAAATTTCGATGAAAAATTAAATATTGAAGAAATTGAATTACTCAAAACAGCCATGTGGGCCAGCGAACCCATTCCGTTTGATGGTATGGAAATAGCGTTGCATGAAGCCTATTCGAAGTTGAAAATCAATGATGAACGTCCTAATTTCAAACTAACCCACGAATACCCATTGGACGGAAAGCCACCCATGATGACGCATATTTTTGAAAATAAAAAAGGAAGCAGAATTATTGCTGCCAAAGGTGCTCCAGAAGCTTTAATCGCTTGTTCCAATCTTTCTACAACCGAAATTCAAAAAATAAATAATGCTATTGAATCGATATCGAAAGAAGGTTTTCGCGTTTTGGCTGTTGGAGTTTCTGAATTTGCAGGAAATAATTTCCCTAAAACACAGCAGGAATTCAGTTTTAAATTTTTAGGGATAGTAGCCTTTTATGATCCTCCAAAAGCCAACATCAAAGCAGTATTTGATACTTTTTATAATGCGGGAATTCAGGTAAAAATTGTAACGGGCGATAATGCTGCTACCACCTCAACCATTGCCAGACAAATTGGCTTTAATAATCCCGAACAAACACTCAATGGGGATGAATTGATGACTATGGATGAAGCTACTTTGAAGGAAAAAGTAATAGAAACCACCATCTTTACCCGAATGTTTCCTGAAGCCAAACTCAAAATTATTCAAGCTTTGAAAGCCAATAACCAAATTGTGGCGATGACTGGAGATGGCGTAAACGATGGACCCGCTTTAAAATCGGCACATATCGGGATTGCAATGGGTCAAAAAGGAACCGAGATTGCCAAACAGGCCGCTAATCTTATCCTGATTGAAGATGATTTATCGAAAATGATTGATGCGATTGCCATGGGGAGAAAAATCTACATCAACCTCAAAAAAGCCATTCAATACATCATTTCCATTCACATTCCAATCGTGTTGATAGTCTTTATTCCTTTGGTTTTAGGATGGATTTATCCCAATATTTTTTCTCCTGTTCACATCATTTTTCTGGAAATAATTATGGGTCCAACTTGCTCTATCATTTATGAAAATGAACCTATGGAATCGAATTTGATGCTGCAAAAACCACGTCCGCTAACAAATACCTTTTTCAATCTGAAAGAAATAACCATTAGCATTGTTCAAGGACTTGTTATCACACTTGGACTTTTATTTGTTTACCAATATTGTGTTAGAGACAACTGTACGGAAAGTGTAACTAGAACGGTCGTTTTTCTGACCTTAATTGCTTCGAATATTTTCTTGACATTGGCCAATCGTTCGTTTTATTATTCGATATTTACCACCATTCGATATAAAAACAATTTGGTTTTAATCATCATTGGTGCCACAATATTCATAACTAGTTTATTGCTGTTTATTCCCGTTTTTTCACATTTCTTTATGTTTGATACTGTCTCGACTTTGCAAATAGGAATGAGTGTTTCGGTGGGATTTATGTCAGTAATGTGGATAGAAATTTTAAAAATATTCAAACGAAAAAGTCAAAAATAAAAGAATTTAATCAGGCGTGTTTTTATCGGGGAAAATAATATTGAGTCCTAATTGAAAAGACAAACTATTGGCTTTAGAAATATCTTTGTACTCTAAAAGATTATCAGCAAGGAGATAAAAATTAACTTTCCAAAGGTTTGCGGACAACCCCAAACCAATGTTTTTGGAAGAAAAAGAATCTACAGTATAAGTAGCTTTCATTTCTAAAGAATCGAAAATTTGTCTTCTGTAAAAAGCCGTCAACGCCATCAAAGGAGTTCTTGGTGTTGACATTGCAAACAATTGTGCACCAACAGAATTTGGATATTTATTTTCATTGCCCGCAGTACAATTACAATCCGAACTTCTTCCGTCACCAAAAGAATATTGAATAGAAGAGTTGAATTTCAAGGGTCGCCAAGTAGTATATTTTGTATGCAAAGTGTCTAAAGGAATGGCTTTGTTAAATTCATCTAAGATATCATTCGAGTTGCCAAGAACAAAATCTGGGGTCAATCCAACATAATTATAATAGCCTTTCCAACGATAACTTTCGATTTCTTTGGTGTGGCTAATGAAACCGATATCTATTAAACTTGCGGTAAATTGAAGGTTTTCTTTGGGATAATAAGTCAGCCCTAAATCCAGTCCCAAACCCAGATTCCCTCCAAAAAATGTCTTTTTGATGATATCATTTCCTGCATTTCCAGAATAATTATCTGTATAGTTTGTAAAACCGGAAGTATTGACCAATATGTTGGATGAAATAACCTGATCATAAACAGAATTAGTGCCAGGAATGGTATAAAAATATCCGGAATTTTTAGTTGAAGAAACATTAAAAATACTGGAATAAATCTTTCCTCGAACTCCAAGAATTAAATTATCACTTACCTTTTTATGATATCCAAGATGAAAAACCGAAAGCATTTCTCCTCGGGCATTCAAATCACCTAAATCAAAAACTTTCCCCAAATAATCCTTGTTTCCGTCTAAAGCTAATATGGCAAAATCTTTTGGCATATAAGTCAAAACATCCAGTTCTTGGTACATTCCAAAAGAGATATAAGCATTTTCCTGCCAGTCACCAAGCTTGAAACCACCGCTAAAAATTTCTAATTGTTCATTTATGGAAACCTTGTCATTTCTGGAAGTTGAGAAGACCACATTACGTAATTTGGTATTGAAATCAACTCCATTATTGGCAAACAAATCAAAAGTAGAAAAACCACTAGAACCCACATTTGTAGAAATTCCAGACAACAAGGGAAAGCCAACGAACCAATTGTAATTTACATCAGCCCCAGGATTACTCAACATCGATTGTGGCACCGAAGTGAAATTGTACAAAATTTGCTTATTTTGGGAGAAGCAAGTAATAGATACTGAAAAAATAAAAAGCAATAGTAATTTTCTCATTCCAAAACTAAATAAATGGTGGCACTGGAACGCAATTTTAAACTTCCCAAACTGTTTTCATCTAATGCCGGACCTGGTAACAGTGAAATAACAAAAGCAATTTTGGTAGTACTTTTTAATAAGTCCAGTTTGGCGTTTTCAAATATTTCGGTCTTTGTGACCAAGTTTTGAACTCCTGCGTAAGCTGGCACATTAAAAGGAATGGTGTAAAGCGGTGAATTATTGGCATCGAGAAAAACCAAATTAATCTTGTAAGCTCTGTTTATGGTATTGTTAATTTCAAAAAAGAAATCAGCTCTTACCAAGCTTTTATTAAAATAAGAATCTTTGAAAATATTAAAATCGAGCAAGTCGCCTGATATAGTTTGTTCTACTCCACCAATTACAAATTGGTTAGCTGGAACATCAAAACTCGCCAAATTTGCTATAACAACAGGCTCTGACTTCAAGTCATTGACCTGATTAAAGTCTAAATCGCTGGAGCAGGAAAAAGATAAAATTGAAAGAAAAAATATTCCGAAAAATTTATTCATACTATTCAATGACTTGGGGAGTTACAGAAACAACGAAGATATTAGTATTTTATTATTTTTTAATGAAATACACCAAATAATTTTGAGGCTTCATTGTATGAACTTTCAAAACTCATTGGACTAATATTTGTATTTTCTTTTTTAGAAGTAAAATAAGAAACTAATTTCTCTGTAGGCATATTTCCAGTCAACACATCTCTCGCCATTGGACATCCTCCAAAACCTTGAATAGCGCCATCAAAACGACGACAACCGGCATTATAAGCGGCATCAATTTTCTCGAACCATTTGTCTGGTGTGGTATGTAAATGGGCTCCAAATTCAATTTTGGGATATTTTGGAATCAAATGCGAAAACAAATACTGAATCACCTCTGGTGTTGAACTTCCAACGGTATCAGAAAGCGAAAGAATTTTCACGCCCATATTTGAAAGTTTTTCTGTCCACTCGCCCACAATTTCCATACTCCAAGGATCACCGTAAGGATTCCCAAACCCCATCGAAAGATAAGCCACGACTTCTTTATTGCTTTTATCGGCAATTTCCAGAATTTCCTGCAAAGTGACCAATGATTCGGCTATGGTTTTGTGTGTATTCCGCATTTGAAAATTCTCTGAAATCGAAAAGGGAAAACCTAAATATTGAATAGGCAGGTGTTGAGAAGCGGCAATTGCTCCTTGTGTATTGGCAATTATGGCGAGTAATTTACTTTGTGTTTTTGATAAATCTAGCTGTGCCAAAACTTCGGCCGTGTCCTGCATTTGAGGAATGGCTTTGGGTGAAACAAAACTCCCAAAATCTATGCTGTCAAAACCCACACGAAGCAACGACTGAATGTAAGTCACTTTATTTGCCGTAGGAATAAATGTTTTTATTCCTTGCATTGCATCTCGAGGACATTCTATAATTTTTATTGCTTCCATAGAAATTCAAAGATAAAAAAGTTTAAAGTCTTACAGTTTAAAGTTTTTTTAAAATTGCTTTATTAATTTCTTTTATCAAACCTGGTCCCTCATAGATAAAACCGGTATAAATTTGAATTAAACTGGCTCCGGCTTCCAGTTTTTCGATTGCATCTTCAGCCGAATGGATTCCTCCTACTCCAATTATCGGAAAGGCTTTGTTGCTCTTTTCGGAAAGAAAACGAATCACTTCGGTGGAACGATTTTTTAATGGTTTTCCAGACATTCCTCCAGTTTCAATCTTATTTTCAGAGTGTAATCCTTCACGGGATAATGTGGTATTAGTGGCAATAACTCCTGCAATTTTGGTTTCTTTTACAATATCTATAATGTCAAGTAATTGGGAATCAGTCAAATCCGGAGCGATTTTTAGAAGGATTGGTTTTTGTTTTGGCTTTGCCAAATTTTTATTTTGCAGTGCTTGCAACAATTGTTTCAATGGCTCTTTTTCCTGTAATTCCCGAAGATTGGGTGTGTTTGGCGAGCTCACATTCACTACAAAATAATTGACATAATCGTATAAAGCATCAAAACAAATGAGGTAATCATCGACAGCATTTTCGTTTGGAGTCAATTTATTTTTCCCAATATTTCCACCAATGAGAACACCTTTGTTAGTCTTTAATCGTTCAACGGCTTCCTGAACTCCACCATTATTGAATCCCATTCGGTTAATGAGAGCACTATCTTCTTTAAGACGAAATATGCGTTTTTTTGGATTTCCTTCTTGGCCTTTTGGCGTAATGGTTCCTATTTCTATAAAACCAAAACCAAAATTGGACAACTCCTTATATAAAGACGCATCTTTATCCATACCAGCTGCCAATCCAACAGGGTTTTTGAACTTCAAACCAAAGACTTCTGTCTCTAATCGTTTGTCATTGACGTCATAAATTGCTCTAAAAAGCGATGGAATTCCAGGTATTTTGGATAAATTTCGAATTAATGAAAAAGTGAAATAATGAACTTTTTCAGGGTCAAAGCAAAATAGAATCGGACGAATTAGAAGTTTATACATATTGTAGTGTGTTGTTGTGCAAAAGTAAAATTATCTACTCGATTTAATGAATATTTAAAGAAATTAATTTTCCTTTAATAGGTGTTCGGTACACGAAAAATTCTTTTTTTACCAAGATTTCGCATATTCTTTATAACTTCTTATGAAATGTAATTTGCCATTCACCCTCTGCAAAACTGCAAACTGACCACTGCCAACTTTTTTATTACCTTTGCAAAAAAATAAACTTATGTCAAATATATATTTAGGCTACCATTTCACCGTTGAACCAAAAGAATTAGGTTCCGAAATTCTTGTTGCCGAACTGGGAGAATTGCCTTTCGAAAGCTTTATCGATAGTGATTTGGGAATTGTGGCTTATATCCAAAAAGATCTTTGGAATGAAAATATTCTTGACGATTTGTTCATCCTAAAATCGCCTGAATTCACCATATCCTACAAAATCGAAGAAATCGACCAAGTCAATTGGAACGAAGAATGGGAAAAGAATTTCGAACCCATCGATGTGGATGGAAATTGCCACGTTCGCGCTCCTTTTCACCCAAAAACCGATGCCAAATTTGACATTGTCATCGAACCAAAAATGAGTTTTGGAACGGGACATCACGAAACGACACATATGATGATTCAACATTTATTGGAAATGGATGTTGCTGGAATGAAAACCTTGGATATGGGTTGCGGAACCGCAATTTTGGCTATCTTGGCGGAAATGAAAGGCGCTCAACCTATTGATGCCATTGACATTGACAATTGGTGTTATTTGAATTCCATCGAAAATGCCGAACGTAATAATTGCCAGCATATTTCAGTTTATGAAGGAGAAGCAGCATTATTGGAAGACAAAAAATATGATTTGGTTATTGCTAATATCAACAGAAATATTTTGTTGAATGATATGCAAAGTTATGTGGATTGCTTGAATCCAAAAGGAACCTTATTATTAAGCGGTTTTTATGAAGAAGACATTCCGTTTATAGATGCTTCTTGCACCGAAAAAGGGTTGACTTATGTTAAAAAGTTCGAAAGAAATAATTGGGTATCCTTAAAATATGTAAATTAGTATTCGAAAATTACAAAAAATGGAAATCAACAGGAAAAATCATTGGGACGCCGTTTATGAAACCAAGCAGCCCAACGAAGTCAGCTGGACGCAGGAAAACCCAAAAACTTCGCTTGATTTTATTCAAGAAACTCGTTTAGGAAAGTCAGCAAAAATTATTGATATTGGTGGTGGCGATAGCAAATTGGTTGATTTTTTATTAGAAGAAGGGTATGAAAACATAACCGTTTTGGATATTGCTGAAAAAGCATTGGAAAGAGCCAAAAAAAGATTGGGGAAAAATGCTGAAAAAGTAAATTGGATTGTTTCGGATATTACTGAATTCAAACCGGAAACCACTTACAACATTTGGCACGACCGAGCCACTTTTCATTTTTTGACAACGCCGGAACAAATAAAAACGTATGCCGAAATCACTAAAAAATGGGTTACTGATTTTCTGATAATCGGTGCTTTTTCAGAAAACGGCCCCAAAAAATGCAGTGGTTTGGACATTAAACAATACTCGGAAATGGAGATGGAAAATCAATTTTCAAACAGTTTCAAGAAATTAAAATGCATTTCAGAAGATCATATAACACCTTTTGAAACTAAACAAAATTTTACGTTTTGTGTTTTTGAAAAAATTAAATAGAACCCACTGAATTTTTATTTAAAACCCACAAATTATCTAAAAATGAGTACAAAAGAAAAAGTAAGAGAGAAAGTTAGTTTAAAACAAGCAACATCTATAAACAACGAAATTATAGTTTATAATGACGACGTAAACACTTTTGACCACGTAATTGATACCCTAATACGAGTTTGCGAACACACTCCCGAACAAGCGGAACAATGCTCATTGATTGTGCATTACAACGGAAAATGCACCGTAAAAACTGGAATTTTAGAAAAACTAAAACCACAATGCACCCAATTACTCGAAGCTGGTTTGAGTGCTGAGATTATATAAAATTTCATTTTATTTCATAAAAAAAGCAGGACTTTCTAAAACGAAAATCCTGCTTTTTTTATTTGTAATTATACCATTTAAATTCTAAACAATCCAACTTAAATGACCTTAAATCCCTTATATGGTTTAACACTAATGCGGTAATTTATCTTTTATCAATCCATAAAAAAAAGTTCCGAAAAGTGCTCCAAAAAGAACTAAAATTATGGGCAAAAATCCTGCTCCAAGCAATATAAATATAGGCCCAGGACAAGAACCAACCAATGCCCAACCCAAACCAAAGAAAATTCCGCCAACCCAAAACCGTGTGGAACCAGGTTCTTTGTCGATAATTTCTATGGGCAATCCTTTGATGTCTTTGATGTTTTTACGCTTAATAATTTGGATTCCAATAACTCCAATGATAATGGCAACCATAATGATTCCATACATATGAAACGATTGAAACATGAACATTTCATAAATTCGATACCAAGAAACCGCTTCGGATTTGGTCAAAACAATCCCGAAAACAAATCCAACAAGTATATATTTTAATGCCTTCATTACTAAAAAATTAAGGGTAAAATAAAATGTGCCATAATCAATCCTCCAATAAAAAATCCAATTACGGCTTTTAAAGACGGCAATTGCAAACTGCTCAAACCATAAATGGCGTGTCCCGAAGTACAACCGCTAGCATAACGGGTTCCAAAACCTATCAAAATACCTCCAATAATTAAAATCAAAATCTTTTTGGGAGATAGAAAAACAGCATTCCCAAATAATGCATCGGGTAATAATTTCCCGTTTGGAGCATCAATGCCAAGCTGTGTCAATTGTACAATTGTTTTGGGATTAATAGCCACATTAGAAGCATCGCTCATAAAATGAACGGCAACAAAACCCCCCAACATCGCGCCTAAAACTACTAATAAATTCCATCGCTGTGCTTTCCAATCAAAGTCGAAGAAACCTACTTTTTTTCCGACACCTGTCATTGCACATAAGGAACGTAAGTTGGTTGACATACCAAAAGTCTTTCCGAAATAAATCAGGCTCAACATCACCATTCCTATCAAAAACCCAGAAACATACCAAGGCCAAGTTTGAAATAAAATCTCCATAATAGTATTTTTATTAGGCGAAAATAATAATTCTAATTTTATAAAGCAGAATAATTAAGGCATAATTGTTGTTTATGGCAGCAATACCGTTTAAATTTGTTATCTAAATTACATTGAGAATTTTAGGCAACTAAGATTCTAAAAAAACATAATTATGAAAAAAATTGCATCTTTTATTGCCCTACTAATTATTGCCACTTCTTGCACAAGCACAAAATCTACTATAAAAAACATAGATGACAATGCTCCAACTCCAACATTGGGAAGTAACAATACATTTATAATAACGGAGTTCAGCAAAGACAAAAAATACGGTTACAACCCGGATTATCCTATCAATATATTTTTTTATGGCGGCAACAACAACGTAAACATTGACCAAGAACGTTATCTAAATGCTTTGGCTGGACCAAATGGAGAAAAAATCAACTACATAAAATTAGAAAGCTGCTGTCCGTTTCCAACAAAAAGAAGCGAAATGGGTGCTGGCTTACTAGATGTTTACCAATTACGATGGGAAGGACAAAAAAATCCGGTTACACTTTATTTGAATATTTACGAAAAAGGAGTGCTCATGGTTCCTGTTGGACTTAGCTTGAAGAAAAATTAATCGTAAATCATAAATCGTAAATCACAAAACCTGACTATCTTTGCACTTTCAAAAAATTCATTATGAACATACACAATATTCCACAAATAAAACATACTGATAGTGGCAACTTCTTCCTATTGGCTGGACCTTGCGCTATCGAAGGCGAAGAAATGGCGATGCGAATTGCCGAAAAATTAGTTGGTATTACTGATAAGTTAGCAATTCCTTTCGTTTTCAAAGGTTCATTCAAGAAAGCAAATCGCTCTCGAATTGATAGTTTTTCAGGAATTGGCGATGTAAAAGCATTACAAATTCTTCAAAAAGTTTCCGAAACATTTGGTGTACCAACAGTGACCGATATTCATACCAACGAAGATGCTGCGATGGCTGCCGAATATGTCGACGTATTGCAAATTCCAGCTTTCTTAGTGCGTCAAACCGATTTGGTCGTGGCTGCTGCCAATACTGGAAAAGTAGTCAACCTGAAAAAAGGACAATTTATGAGTCCCGAAAGCATGAAACATGCTGTGCAAAAAGTACTGGATTGCAACAATAAAAACGTGATGGTAACCGATCGTGGAACCATGTTTGGCTATCAAGACATGATTGTCGATTTCCGCGGAATTCCTACGATGCAACAATATGCAACTACAGTTCTTGATGTGACTCATTCCTTACAGCAACCCAACCAAACCGTTGGCGTTACTGGCGGAAGACCCGATATGATTGAAACCATCGCCAAAGCCGGAATCGCCGTTGGTGTTGATGGAATTTTCATTGAAACCCATTTCGACCCAGCCAATGCCAAAAGCGATGGTGCCAATATGCTGCATTTAGATTATTTCGAAGCCTTAATGACCAAATTAGTCGCCATCAGAAAAACCATAAACCAATTTTAATTATACGATTTTGAAAACAAATTTATTTAACTCCGCTTTATTATTATTTTTCATTTCTTTTAGCACTTTTGCACAAAATGATACAATTGTAAAACAAAGATACACCGCTCACAACAAAGGAAAATTCACCATTGCTTGGGGTGGAAACAGAGAAGTATTTTCACATTCAGACATTCATTTTGTGGGAAGTGATTACAATTTTGTAGTACAAAATGCCGCTGCACACGATAAACCAAAAGGATGGCAAATGGATTATATTACACCCAGTAGAATGACTATTCCCCAAACTAATTTTAAAATGGGATATTTCATAACCGATAAATATAGTGTTTCCATTGGTGTTGACCACATGAAATATGTAATGACCCAGAATCAAACTGCTAACGTAACAGGCGTTATTAATTTACCTGCGGATCAATCTGGATCTTATTACAACGGAGGGTACAATAATACACCGGTAGATATGTCTCAAAATGGTGCCCAAGAAGGTGGTTTTGAGAAAGGTACAACTCAGGAAGGTATTCCTGCTTTTCTAATGTTCGAACATACAGATGGTTTAAATTATGTTTATACTGAAATTGCTCGACAAGATGACATTTCGCATTGGCTTGGCATTAAAAACACCGATAAATTTCAAATAAATATCAATGAAGGTTTTGGCTTTGGTCTATTATATCCAAAAACCAATACAACCCTTTTGGGAAAAGAAAGACATGATGATTTTCACGTTTCAGGTTATGGAACCTCAATAAAAGCTGGTATCAACTTTACTATTTTCAAATATTTTACCATCGAAGGCGATTTGAAAGGTGGCTATATCAATATGTCCGATATTCTTACCACAAAAAGCAGTGCAGATCACGCCTCACAAGAATTTTTCTTTGGAGAAACAATTATTTCTTTTGGAGGAATCTTTAAGTTGTAAATTGATTTCAAAAGCTATTAAAAATCTCCACATCGGAGATTTTTTTTTACAGAAAATAATCAAATTTCTAAATTTGTATCCTTTTCACCCTACTTTTTACAAATTTATCCTTAAATTAGTAGGAAAGAAAATAGCTGGAAAATGAACTCAAAAATCGGAATTCTATACTCCACAGTTGATGGACAAACCCTGAAAATCTGTACTGTTATCAAAGAAGTTTTGGTCGAAAAAGGCAATACGGTCGAACTTTTCTCGATTGAAGATTTTAAAGGAAAAGTAACCAATTTCGATAAATTTATCATTGGTGCAAGCATTCGCTACGGGAAACACAATCACAAAATCATTGAATTTATAAACCAGAACAAGGCAGCTCTTGATAAAACAGAAAATGCCTTTTTTTCGGTCAATCTTGTGGCTAGAAAACCCGAAAAAGCCAGTCCAGAAACCAATCCCTATTTTATAAAATTCCTTCAAACTATTGATTGGATCCCAAATACATCAGCCGTTTTTGCAGGAAAACTCGACTATCAAAAATATCCTTTCACTGACAGATTGATGATTCAATTGATAATGTGGATGACAAAAGGACCAACGAATTCAAAAACTAAAATTGAATACACAGATTGGGACAAGGTTAGAGAATTTGGAGTTTTGATGAACAATATGTAACGTTTTGTCGACTATTTTAAACCGTTTACACTTTTATTTGACATTCTAAATAAATTATTGTTACTTTCGAAATCTATTACACATAAAAATCCCCAAAATCTATTGTGTATAATTTTTGTCATTAGAAAAGACATTGGAAACCCAAATTCATCGGATAACAATGAGTAAATCTCTATATTGGTATTTAAGAAGACATCCTTTATTGTATAAAATTAGATTTAGATTGGTTTCTAAAAACTCATCAATAGACTCTATTGAAAATTTTTGTTACAATGATATCAATAAGAAAAGTAACATTCCTCCACTGTTTTTCGAAATAAATAATTTAATATTTAAAGATTCAATTGATGATTTAGCTGATTTTGAAAAGGCTTTAAAAATTGCAACTTGGCTCAAAAACAACATCAAAGGAGGACCAGGATTAGGAAAATCATCCACAACAGCTTTAAGTAAAATGATCAAAGGCGAAGGTGGAGTTTGCAGTGATTTTTCACAGATTTATAATAATTTTTGTGTGATAAATGATCTAAAAGTAAAGGAATGGGGAATGAAGAATTTATCAAATGATTCGACTGTTTCTGGCGGACATTCTTTTAATGAAGTGTATTGCAAAGAATTTCAAAAATGGATTATGATTGACACGGCAAAATCAATAGTCTTTCACTATGTAGATAAAAACATTCCTTTGTCAACTTTTGAATTTATTCAACTAAAAAAGGATAACAAAAAAATAAGTCCATCAAATTTTAATGCAACTATTTCCATTTGCAATGATAATATAAATAACATCTTCCTGACATCAAGCTCTTTGCCTTTTGTAATAACAAATTACAATAATAAAACGTATGATTATTTCCTAAACAAACTCGATTTTTTTCCGGAGTCAATTATTCACGGAATTGTTTTTCTTATGGGAAAAAGTTATGTTTTTGAGTTTCCTCAAAATGATTAACAATTAATCAAATTCTATAAAATTAGATTTTTTTTCTAATAAATTGACATAAATCTGTCGCCAAAAGTCGCCATAAATGGGGATTCAGAAACGAATGTTTCATCTTTCAAAAAACTTTTCATTGCACAATCATTCCTATTTGTATCTTTGTTAAAATTAAAATCCTATGCAAAACATCATTGACCGCTTTATAAGTTACGTCATCATTGACACCGAATCAGATTCAAGTTCAGAAACTACGCCAAGCACAAAAAAACAATGGGATTTAGCCAATAAACTGGTTGAAGAACTGAAAAGCATTGGAATGAAAGAGGTTACCATAGACAAAAAGGCTTATATAATGGCCACTTTGCCTTCTAATGTAACTCACGATGTGCCAACAATAGGCTTCATTTCACATTTTGATACCACGCCAGATTTTACTGGTGCCAATGTAAAACCTCAAATTATTCCGAATTACGACGGTAACGATATTGTATTGAATGCAGAGCAGAATATTATTTTATCTCCAAAATATTTCAAGGATTTGCTGCAATACAAAGGCCAAACCCTAATTACAACTGACGGAACAACTCTTCTTGGTGCGGACGATAAAGCCGGAATTACCGAAATTGTCACCGCAATGGAATTCCTGATCAAAAATCCAGAAATCAAACACGGAAAAATTAGAGTTGGTTTCACTCCAGATGAAGAAATTGGTCGTGGCGCACATCATTTTGATGTTGAAAAATTTAATTGCGATTGGGCTTACACTATGGACGGAAGCCAAGTGGGCGAATTAGAATATGAAAATTTTAATGCGGCCGGGGCCAAAATTACTTTCAAAGGTAAAAGTGTTCATCCAGGTTATGCCAAAGGAAAAATGATCAATTCAATGCTTATCGCCAATGATTTTATCAACGAATTGCCAAAAGGAGAAACACCTCAGGAAACCAAAGGTTACGAAGGTTTTTTCCACGTTCATCATTTAACCGGAAGTATCGAAGAAACCGTTTTGGAATTGATTATTAGAGATCACAGCAAGAAAAAATTCATAAAACGCAAAGAATTAATTGCCAAAATAACCCAGAAAATCAATAAGAAATTTGCCAAACAATTTGGCGAGGACATCGTCATTGCAGAAGTAAAAGACCAATATTACAATATGAAAGAAAAGGTTTTGCCGGTAAAACATATTGTAGATATTGCAGAAAGTGCGATGAAACAATTGGGAATTAAACCAATCATTAAACCCATTCGTGGCGGAACTGATGGTTGCCAATTATCCTATAAAGGTTTGCCTTGCCCAAATATTTTTGCCGGTGGACACAACTTTCACGGAAAATACGAATATGTTCCAGCAGAAAGTATGCAAAAAGCGGTTGATGTGATTGTAAAAATTGCTGAGCTGACTAGTCAACCTAATTTTGGACTGTCCAAAACAAAAAAATAACCGTTTCTCCATTAAAATAAAATCTCACCTTTCGCAATGATAGGTGAGATTTTTGTTTTGTATTCATTCCGTTTGAAAAAGTTTATTTCTCTGCAATATTTTCGTGATAACTTCAAACTAGGTTTGTTCCAACAAAAACAAACAAGTCTGAATTTGCTGAAAAAAGACATTAAAGAGAAGTAAGCTAAATAAATAACTAACAAAATGAAAACAACAAAAAACCTTTCCTTGGTAGGCCTTTTTATGGTAGCGCTATTGGCAAGCTGCACAAATGATTCTAATGAGTCTCCTAAAACTCAAAATTTGACCTTAAACATCAACGGACTTGAGGACTTAGGTCCAAATTACAAATACGAAGGATGGATTATGGTAGATGGAAAACCAGCAACTGCGGGAACTTTCTCTGTAAATTCAAATGGAGTTCTTTCTCAAACCTCGTTTCCTATTGCTGCAGGCAATCTGAGTAAAGCAACAAAATTTATCCTTACAATTGAACCTTTTCCAGATTCAAATCCAGCGCCAACTGATACGCACTTGTTAGCAGGTGACTTTACCTCGAACAATGCAGTTCTAACCATTGGAGCGCCCGAAGCTTTGGCTAATAACTTCACAGGTGCTAAAGGAAAATATGTTTTAGCTACACCATCTGACGGAGACAATAACAATGAAAAAAGTGGCCTTTGGTTTATAGGTTCTCTCCCTCCTACTGCAGGATTAGAATTACCAACTTTACCAGCAGGCTGGAAATATGAAGGTTGGGTCGTTATCAACGGATCACCTATTACTACGGGAACATTTACAAACATTTCAGGAGCAGACGGAGTCAGTGGATTCAGTGGAACTATGGGAACCCCTCCTTTTCCAGGTGAGGACTTTATAAAAAATGCACCTGCAGGCGTATCGTTCCCAACCGATTTGTCGGGGAAAACAGCGGTAATTAGTATTGAACCTTTCCCAGACAATAGTACTAAACCATTTTTATTGAAACCTCTTTTAGCCAGTATTTCGACAACTGCAATGGATCACGTAGTATATTCGATGACTAATAATGCGGGTGCAACCAGTCCGACAGGAACAGCAAAAAAATAAGGTTGAAGAAGATTCCTAAAGGGATTTTGGAAAACACTAGGCTAAAAACAAACCATCAAACAGAGGATTTTTAGCCTAATTGTTAAAAAAAAAATTAATGTGATTATTTTGTGATAACTAAGCCTCATATTTGTAACCACCAATAAAATCATCAGAATTAATTATTAATAAAGTAGACTATGAAAAACATTTTAATGATCGAAGATGATGTTTCGATAGTCGAACTAGTTGCGATACATTTAAAAGACATTTATTGTGATTTAACTAAAGCGCATACTGGAACCGAAGGCTTACACTTGGCTACCAAAAACAAGTACGATATGATTATACTAGATGTGATGTTGCCAGAAATGGACGGAATTGAAATATGCAGACGATTGAGAGCAGATAAAATTTTCACACCAATTTTGATGTTAACCGCTCGCAGTGAAGAAATTGATAAAATCATTGGTTTAGAAACTGGGGCGGATGACTATTTGACTAAACCATTCAGCATAAGAGAATTCATTGCTCGAACAAAAGCCATTTTGCGACGAACTGAAATGGAAAAATCTAGCGCTGAGATTGCAGAAGAAATCATTACCAGTGGTTCGTTGATCATCGATCCGTTGAAAAGAAAAGTAACACTTGAGGGCAATAAGGTAGAGTTAACTCCGAAAGAGTTTGATTTGTTGTACTTATTTATGTCGAATCCAGGAAAAAATTACTCTCGTGAAAACTTACTAAATATCGTTTGGGGATATGAATTCTCTGGTTATGAGCACACGGTAAACTCACACATCAATAGATTACGAACCAAAATTGAAACTGATCTTACAACCCCAAAATACATTTTGACCAGTTGGGGCATTGGATATCGTTTTACAGATGAAATACATTAATTATGAAGAAATCAACATTTAACGGTTTATTTTGGAAAATATCCATAGTGTTTTTTTTACTACTTGCTGTGGTTGGTTTGATGTATACTTATCTCAGTCACGAGTATTCAAAAACCTATTTAGAGGAAGTAAATCAGCGGCTTAATCACGATACCGCTAAAAACATTGTCGAAAACTCTACTCCTTTTTATAACGGAGAGGTAATAAAACCAGCTCTTGAAGAAATGTTTCATCACGTAAGAGCTATCAATCCAAGTCTTGAAGTATATCTCGTTGATCCCAAAGGCAAAATTATCGCTTGGTATCCGCCAGAACGAAAAATTGCAAGGCAACAAATCAATTTGGCCCCAGTTTTAAGTTTTATAGCCGATAAAAACAATACTTGCATAAAGGGAGATGACCCGCTCAATCCATCACAGCAAAAAGTATTTTCGGCTTCACCGCTGACTATGAATAATATGCTCTATGCTTATATATATGTGGTACTCAATGGAGAGAAACAAGAAGCAGCATCCGATTCACTTTTCGATAGTTATTTATTGAAATTGAGCGCCAGAACTATGGGAATCACATTGATTTTTACCTTTTTGATTGGATTGCTAATAATCCGAATAATAACTAAAAATTATTCGAACATACTTAAGGTTATGAATCAATTTCGGGAAGGAGATTTGAAGGCACGAATCGAATTCAAATCGATGGGTGACGAACGACAATTAGGAGAAATGTTCAATGAAATGGCAGATATCTTAACGTTGAATATCGACAAACTCAACGAAGTCGAAAACCTAAGAAGAGAATTAATCGCCAATGTTTCCCACGATTTACGCACCCCAATAGCAATTATTCGGGGCTATGTAGAAACCTTGCAAATGAAAGAAGAAACCATAACAGTCGACGAACGCAAACAATACATCAATACGGTAAAAGAAAGCGCGGAGAAATTAGAGAGATTAGTAAATGAACTTTTCGAATTATCTAAATTGGAGGCCAACCAAGTTTTAGCAAAAAAAGAACCATTCATCATTAGTGAGCTAGTCAGTGATATCAGCAACAAATACAAGCTAATCGCCGAAACCAAAAACATATCCATCCAAACGGTACTTTCTAAAGAATTATCGCCAGTATTTGCAGACGTTTCGTTGATTGAGCGTGTAATGCAAAACCTGATTGACAACGCGCTGAAATTTACTCCAAGTGGAGGAAAAATAGAAATAAAAACCATAAAAAGCACCGACAATACCATCGAAATATCAGTAACAGATAACGGAATAGGAATTCCTGAAAACGACAGGGAGCAAATTTTCGCACGCTACTACAAAGCCAACAATTTTACGGATTTAAAAAACAGCACAGGACTTGGTCTTGCTATCGCCAAAAAAATTCTCGATTTACATCAATCTACGCTAGATTTAGTAAGTAAAGAAAATGCAGGAAGTTCTTTTATTTTTAAATTAAAATGCATCTAAAAAAGGAAATACAACAAAAGTTCTTGATGCATAACTAGCGAATTTTTCAAATAATTTATTCCTCATTTAAAAAGTATTTTCCAAATACAATGGCAAAGCCTATCCTATATCTAAAATAAATTCTAAATCAATAATTAATAATCACTAAATCTTAAAATTATGAATGTAACAACAATTTCAACCGCCAAAAGTGTATTTCAAAATATGCTAAAAGTAGCTCTTGTAGCTTTATTTCTTATCGTTCTCAACTCTTGTTCCAATGACGATGACAACAATAGTTCAACAATATCCCCTATTGCTGTCAACACAATGGCACCAGATTTTTCGCTAACTTCGTTAGATGGCACCACAGCAAAATTATCAGATGCTAAAAACAAAGTAGTTGTACTTTTCTTTTTTGGCAACGATTGCCCTTCTTGCAAAGCAGCGGCTCCAAAAATCAATTCAGATTTGTACGTTCCTTATGCTTCAAACGCCAATTATAAAATATATGGCATTGACCAATGGGATGGCAATGCAGCCAAAGTTCAAAACTTTAAAACCATAACTGGGGCTGAATTTCCTTTATTGCTTATGGGATCAAGTGTCGCTACAAGTTACAAAACCACATACGATCGTTTGGTTGTAATTGATAAAGCAGGCAAAATAATGTTCTCTGGAACCCAAGGAGCCGCCTCAGATGTAAGTGCTGCCAAAGCAAAAATCGAAGAACTTTTAAAGTAAATTAAAAACCCTCTTTGCCTGAGACATGCGTAAAAAGAACCAAAATGTAATTTTACAAATTGGTTCTTTTTACAAAATGCTTGGATAATATGTCTATTTGAGCGCTATTCAGAGCCTTGAATACTTCGCTGCAAAAGACAATTTAAGTCACATTACATTTTAAAATCAAAAGCTATGAAATCCATCTACTTAGTGTTTCTATTTTTTATTGGGATACAACTTCAAGCCCAAACGATAAAAAATTTCAGCTTAAAGGATACTCAAAACACCACTAAAAGTTATGAAGATCTTAAAGGAGAAAAACTCACGGTGATTGATTTTTGGGCAACTTGGTGCAAACCCTGCTTGAAATCAATTCCTGCTATCAATACAATTTACGAACAATACAAAGACAAAGGAGTTTCATTTATAAGTATCAATTGTGATGGACCAAGAAGTATTGCTAAAGCAGGACCAATGAGCCAATCACTTAAAATACAATACCCTGTTTTACTAGATATAGATTCTACAGTCAAAACGCAACTCAATCTGTCAGCATTTCCAACATTGATTATTGTAAATACCAAAGGCAAGATTGTATGGTTTCACGAGGGTTTTGTTCCTGGTGACGAAATAGAAATAACTGCTCAAATTGAAAAATACAGCAATGAAAAATAAAATAGTATTTTGCGCTGTAGCGATTCTTTTCCTATGTGGTACCCAGCGAGGTTTTGCCCAATTCTACGGCAGCAATCTCCTAGAAACTCAATATGGAAAACTACCTACCGATTCAATAAATTTTGCAACTGGTTATGATAGAGCATTATTAGGATATACTTACAAACGATTTACGGCAGGAATAACATTAGAGCAATATTACACCCGATACGAAGATCGAAATTACACCAAATTCACTCAATATTCGCTAAAACACAACTCCAACATTCTGGATGTTACTTTGGGGAACTTCAACGAAACTATAGGACGAGGTATTTTGCTAAGATCCTTTGAATTTCCAGGTGCAATACTTGAAGACCAAGGGTATCGTTCTCGAAACTACTTTATTAGAGATGTGCAAGGACTTAGTGCCAAATTGAAACTGAAAGACTTTACAACCAAAGTGATTTGGGGAAAACCGCTGAATAACGTCTTTCCGCCCAATCAGCCCAACTCCGTTCGAAGAATAGATGAGATAAAGGCCATCTACTCCGATTACAACTTCAAAAAACAAACCTTAGGCGCTTCATTCCTTTCATTAGATAATGATAAAGGAACTAGCAATTACTCAATGTTTACTTTGTCTGGAGTTATTTCTCCTAAAATAAATTACTATACTGAAATTGCCAATGATATTGAAAACTCGTCCACTCACGCCTACTACGGAAACATCAATTTCACATTTGATAATTTAGGTATAACAGCCGAAGTGAAAGACTATAACAATTTTTTACTAGGATCAGGATTCAACGAAGTTCCAGCTCTAATTAAAGAACACAGTTACAGAGTACTTAACCGAAGTACGCACGTGGTGCAACCTATCAATGAATCAGGTTACCAAATAGAAATATATTACACTTTTCCAGACTCCTCAATATTGACGTTGAATAACGCGCTAGCAAAAAATGATTTTGACATAGAGTATACCTTTCAAGAATATTTTGCTGAATATTCATTTTCGACAGCTGCTCATCATGATTTCAAACTATTTCTAGATTATGCTCAAGACCCTTTCAAGGACCAAAGCGACCGCATATCAACAGGTGTTTATGCAGATTGGAAAATATCTGAAACATCATCTTTTAAAACCGAATACGAATTTCAATATTTTGATCGTGGCGGTGTAAATGTTCAAAACCAGGTTTTGACATTGGGCTACGCCTTAAAATCTAAATGGGTAGTCTCGCTAGTAAGTGAGCTATCAAACGATTCTTTTCTAACAGATAAATCTTGGAAAACCTGGTTGGGAGGAAATCTCAAGTATCAGATCAATAGTGAAAATCACTTGCAATTATTCGCTGGACAACGTCGTGGTGGTCCCGCTTGTAATGCTGGAATTTGCTATGAAGTCTTAGATTATGAAGGAGTTGAATTAAGATGGACTACACGCTTTTAAGGATTTGAAACTAATAAAAAAAGTAAAAATACTATTAGATTAAAACCATCATCCGATGGTTTTTTTATGATAATTAATTAAGGAAAAACTTAACATTGGCGAGTTGTTTTAATGATTATATTTGATAAAGATTTATTAACTATTTATTTACATTTAAATATACATCTCAAAATATAAAACTATGAAAGAAAAAGAAGAAGAAATTGCAAACGAAATTACCCCAGAGAAAGTTGATGTAGTGGAAACTCCAAAATCAAGAAAACCCAGAGCCAGCAAAATAATTAAAGAGGTGGAGCCGGTTATTGAAATTCCTGTAGCTGAAGAAAATCAAGTGGAACCATTCATAGAAGAATCCAGTTCAATAATGAATTTAGAACCCAAAAAAGACAAGAAAAATAAAAAGAAAACAAACAAGATGAAAGAAAAAGAGAAAGAAAAAGCGAAAAAAGCTAAGGCGAAAGAAAAAGCTAAGGCGAAAGCCAAAAAGGCAAAAAAAGCAAAAAAAGATAAAGCGAAAAAAGCCAAACTAAAAGCGAAAGCCAAAGAGAAAAAAGCGAAAGCAAAATCTAAAAAAGCAAAGAAAAACAAAAAGAATAAAAGCAAGAAAAAATAATTTTTCAAAAAAAATCCCAAATTCCAGTGCTAAATTGGTATTTGGGATTTTTTAATTTTGGTGCTCTTTCTACTTTTTAGCCAAAGCTGCGCTCATTTCCATAGAAATAGCTGAACGCTCCATTTTCAATTTTCCAGCCATTGTTTCGATAACAACTGTAGTTTCTGCAACCTCTGCAATTTTTCCGTGAAGTCCGCTTTTGGTAATGATTTTGTCACCTACTTTCAAAGCGCTTTCAAATTCTTTCTCGTTTTTGGCTCTTTTTTGTTGTGGTCTAATCATAAAGAAATAGATAACGACAAACATTAATAAAAACGGCGCAAATTGAGTTAATTGTCCCATAATTTTGATTTAATTTTTAATTTTTAATTTTTAATTTTTTTTACATTAGTCCACGACCCACTTTTTGAATTCTATTGCTGGCCTGTAGTTCTTTTACTAAATTGTCTAAAATTCCGTTGATAAAAATACTGCTTTTTGGCGTAGAATATTCTTTGGCCAATTCTAAATATTCATTCAAAGTCACTTTTATTGGAATCGAAGGGAATTTCAAGAATTCACAAATGGCCATTTTAAGTATAATCGTGTCAATTTCGGCAATTCTTTCGCTGTCCCAATTGGGTGTTTTGTCAATATATTCCTTTGCCAATTCCTTTTCGTTCAAGACTGTTTTTCGATATAAATCTTTAACAAAATCGCGATCTTCGTTGTCTTTGAATAATTTTGGAACTCTGAAATTTCCTTCTTCAACAGGCTTCAAAGCTTTCAATTGCTTGATAATTTCAGTGTTTACCACCGGAATATCATCAATCCAAGTCAATTTATTATCTTCGAGATAATCGTATAATTTTTCATTTGGAACAATCACATCTGTAAACAAATCGACAATAAATTCCTTGTCTTCTTCGAATGTATTGACCGCGTTGCTCATATAATTTGCATACAATTTGCTTTGCTTAATGTCATTAAGAAGCAACAAAATATAATCATCGTTCAAAGTCCAATTGTCGATTTTACGTGTTTCCAAAGCAATACTCAAAGAATTATTTTCGGCAAGTATCTGAAAAATAGCGTTTTTAATAAACTTTTCGTTGGGTTTGCGTTCCTGCGGAGTGGCAAGATGTTTTTGACTGGATTTATGCAAAAAGATCGTTTCTTTTTTGCAAATTTCTATCAATGAGGAAAGCATTATAAGGTATAAATCCTGAATGGCATCAATACTATGAAAAAGGAATTTCTCTTCTTTCTCTAAATCATCTGACCCATTTTGATGCATCGCATATATGGATTGCATAACCTTGACGCGAATATGTCTTCTGTTTACCACCTTGTAAGAACTTTTATTAAATTAGTTTGCAAAAATAAGAATTTCATCTTTTAAAAAAGAATTAAACTTGAAAAATATCTGAATTTCATCTTACCTTTGAATTTTTAAAGAATCTTTAATCAATATGAAAGAATTACGCTATTTAAATAAATATTTCGTCAAATATAAATACAGCTTTATGTTGGGCATCATTATTACAATTGTTGCCCAAATATTTTCTCTGTTTACGCCAAAATTAATCAGCAAATCCTTTAATATAATCGAAGAATTTGCAAAAGACAAATCCGTGGCCAAATCCGTAATTCAACAGGAATTAATTTCTAATATTTTACTGATTATTGCCACCACAATTATTGCTGGTTTCCTTACTTTTTTAATGCGACAAACACTTATTGTAATGTCACGTCACGTCGAATTCGATTTGAAAAACGAAGTATTCAGACAATACGAAAACCTTTCTCAAAATTTCTACAAACAAAACCGAACGGGAGATTTAATGAACCGTATTAGCGAGGATGTTTCCAAGGTAAGAATGTACGTTGGTCCAGCCGTAATGTACACGATAAACACCATTATTCGCTTTGCTATCGTGATTGTATATATGTTCAATGTCTCGCCACGACTGACATTGTACACCTTACTTCCTTTGCCTATTTTGTCTTACGCCATATTTAGAATAAGTTCCGAAATCAATAAGAGAAGTACCGTTTTCCAACAATATTTGTCTAAAGTTTCCAGTTTTACACAAGAAATATTTTCGGGAATTAGAGTGATAAAAGCCTATTCCTTAGAAGATCAGCATCAAAATAATATGGTAGAATTAGCAGACGAAAGCAAAAGCAAAAGCTTGAGTTTAGCAAGAATTCAAGCCTTATTTGGTCCTTTGATGATGGCACTTATTGGAATAAGCAACTTAGTTGTTATCTATTTTGGAGGTTTAATGTACATCAACGGAACTATAAAAAGCATTGGAACCATCGCCGAATTTATCTTGTATGTCAATATGCTGACTTGGCCGGTAGCGTCTTTGGGTTGGGTTTCCTCAATGGTTCAGGAAGCCGAAGCTTCTCAAAAACGCATCAACGAATTCCTGAAAATCGTGCCGGAAATCCAAAACAAAAATCCAGAAAAATCAATTATTGAAGGCACAATTTCATTCGAAAATGTGAGCTACACTTATGAAGATACCAATATTAAAGCATTGGAAGATGTGAGTTTTACAGTTCACAAAGGCGAAACTTTGGCGATTTTGGGAAAAACAGGTTCAGGAAAATCAACCATAATTTCCTTAATTTCTCGCCTGTATGATGTAACCGAAGGCCGCATTTCCATTGACGGAAAGGAAATAAGCAAGGTAAACTTATATGATTTGCGAAACAGCATTGGAATTGTACCACAAGATGCTTTTTTGTTTTCGGACAGTGTAAAAAACAATATTAAATTTGGTAAAGAAGACGCTACCGATGAAGAAGTGGAAGCGGCAGCAAAAAGTGCCGAAGTTCACAATAATATTATTGGTTTCAATAAAAAATATGAAACCATTCTTGGCGAAAGAGGAATCACGCTTTCCGGCGGGCAAAAACAACGAGTTTCTATAGCAAGAGCAATTATCAAAAATCCAAAAATATTACTTTTTGACGATTGCTTATCAGCAGTAGATACCGAAACCGAAGAAGCCATTTTGAATAATTTGCAGGAAATTTGCAAGGACAAAACCACTATTATTGTCAGTCACAGGGTTTCATCAGCGAAAAATGCTGATAGAATTATCATCCTTGACGAAGGGCAAATTATCGAGCAAGGTTCTCATAATCAATTGATAAATCAAGAAGGCTATTACGCCGCATTATATTTGAAACAACTTTCTGAAAAAGAATTGCAATAATTGTTGTGTAATACAACTATTTTTTAGATTTTTGATTATTGCTTAACAAAACAAAATTGACAGAATGATTATGAGAGAAAATGATATGTTAGAAAAAGAAGAGATATTTTCGAAAGTTTTACGAGCTGGAAGAAGAACTTATTTCTTTGATGTAAGAGCCACAAAAGCTGATGATTATTATATCACGATTACCGAAAGCAAGAAGTTTACTGAGGTTGATGGTTCTTTTCACTTCAAAAAACACAAAATTTATTTATACAAAGAAGATTTTGCCGCTTTCACGGAAATTTTAGAAGAAATGACTTCCTATGTTTTGAACCACAAAGGCGAAGAAGTAATCTCTGAAAGACACCAAAAAGACTTCAAAAAAGAATATGATTCCAACAAAATAGAAGAAGAAGAATCGAAATTACCATCAACTTCAAGTTTTACTGATATTGAATTTGACGATATTTAATTGTAATACAACAACCAAAAATAACTAACCAGAACTAAAAAGTCCAAAAGTCGAAAGATTTTTGGACTTTTTTTATCCAATTCTCAA
>JAEMQE010000070.1 GCA_022758945.1 Lentimicrobium sp.
TCATTATGTCATACAATAAAATATTAATAGCCATAGACAGCAGCGCTTATGCAATGGAGGCGGCAAAAAAAGGTTTTAAATTAGCTCACCAATTAAAAGCTTCCATAGGTCTTATATATGTGATTGATAAAAATAAAGAATCCTTAAATGCCGATTTGGGAATAACTCCCGATAATAGTCAGGCGATATTAATAAGACAGGCTGAAGAAAACATTACACAAATGATAAAACTCTATGACGGGATAGATGAAGTTATACAATTTACCCCAGAAGGTTTGCCTCAACATGAAATTATAAAAATAGCCAAAGAATGGAAGGCTGATTTAATTGTAATTGGAACTCACGGAAGAACTGGCCTGATGCATTTGCTCATGGGCAGTGTGGCAGAATATATTGTTAGACATTCGCCTCTTCCAGTTATGGTTGTTCCAAAAATAAAAAGTGAATATTACTAAATGCAACACGCTTTTCATTTTCTTCTCAAAAGAGGCATCTGATTTTCGTGGATATTTATTTTAAGAAAGTTGTACTCGTTGATAAACTTAGTGTGGCTCGACCATTTTTTACAAGAAAGTGACTCGGTAAATGGCTTTGATTACAGTACCGGTTATTGTGGGCACATTTGTTTTACTACTTTAATTTAAATTGTTTTAACAAAAATATTAACCAATTATATGCCAATGAAACTTCCAGATAACCACCAACGAGGAATAAATGCCATTGCTGTTGTTATAGAAAAAAAATTAGAAGCGATGCAAAATGCGCTAAATAGAAATAAAACGAATACCAGGGGAATTGCAATGAGTTACATCAATGATGTGTCAGAAGAAAACAGGAACCTAATTTTAAAAGACATAGACGATTTATACCATTTATTAGAAAAGTTTTGCCTGCGATACCAAATTCCAAAACAGGATTATAGTTTAAAAAGGGAGTTAAATACCAGTGCTACATTTCTTTGGGTAGATTTAGCAGATGCTAATGGAAAAAGCTTAAAAGGTTTTGGAAAATTAGATCCTGAAATTATAAAGGAATACGATACATTCATCAATCAAATGATTGAGAAAACAAATAAAATTGCACACATAACAAATTAAAAAAATTACATTATGAAAATCACAAAAGTTCACGCAAGAGAAGTATTAGATTCCAGAGGAAATCCTACTGTAGAAGCCGAAATCACTATTGACAATCATTTTTTTGGTCGAGCCATTTCGCCTTCAGGAGCTAGCACTGGCGAAAAAGAAGCTGCCGAATTGAGGGACAACGACAAAAATCGATACCAGGGAAAAGGTGTTTCTAAAGCCGTAAACAATGTCAATACCATCATCGCAAACGGTTTGATCGGTAAAGAATTATTCCTTCAAAACGAAGTCGATGCCATTATGATTGCTTTAGATGGAACGCCTAATAAATCCAATTTGGGTGCCAATGGTATTTTAGCGGTTTCCATTGCTTATGCCAAAGCTTCCGCTGCTTTAAATCAAATTCCGTTGTACCGCCAATTCAAAAATCAATCCACTTACACAATGCCAGTGCCTTGTATGAATGTGATTAATGGCGGAAGACACGCTGATAACAACGTCGATTTTCAGGAATTTATGATTGCGCCGCACAACGCACCAAACTTCAAAGAAAGCATCCGAATGGGAGAAGAAGTATTTCATACGCTGAAAGAAATTTTGAAAGCCAAAGGATATTCTACAGCTGTTGGCGATGAAGGAGGATTTGCACCCAATTTAAAATCGAATGAAGAAGCAGTTGAAGTGATATTGGAAGCCATTACCAAAGCAGGATTTACACCAGGAAAAGACGTTTCTTTATGTTTAGATCCCGCCACCAGTGAAATGTGGAAAGGCGGCAACTACGAATTTTTCAAAAGCACCAAAGAGCAAAAAACAAGCGAACAAATGATTGCACTTTGGGAGAATTGGACGGCTCAATATCCTATTGTTTTGTTGGAAGACGGTTTGGGCGAAAACGACTGGAAAGGATGGCAAGAATTAACACAACGATTGGGCAACAAAGTAGAATTGGTTGGCGATGATATTTTCTGTACCAATCCAAAAATCCTGCAAGAAGGAATTGACCAGAAAATAGGCAACTCGGTTTTGATTAAATTAAACCAAATTGGCACCGTTAGCGAAACATTGGAAACTATTGATTTGGCTTACAAAAATAATTACAATTGCTTCATTTCGCACCGTAGCGGAGAAACCGAAGACACCACCATTGCCGACTTGACCGTTGCCGTTGGAGCAGGACATTTAAAAACAGGAAGTGGTTGCCGAAGCGAAAGAGTTTCAAAATTCAATCAGTTATTGCGTATTGAAGAGGAATTAGGAAAGGATGCAAAATTTGCAGGCATAAATGCTTTTAAAAGTTGAACTTCATCTTAGAATTATGTCATACAATAAAATAGTAATTGCAGTAGATGATAGCCCTCACGCCATAAATGCTGCAAAAAGAGGTTTGGAATTAGCCCAACAATTACAAAGTGCTGTCGGATTTGTTTTTGTGGTAGATATTGATATTGAAACCATTAATGGCGAATTATTTATTAATCGTCAAAATAGTATGGTTATATTGATGAAAGAAGCTGAGGCAAACATCAAAAAGATTGCTGAAAAATATACTAAAGATTTGAACATAGAGTATTTTACAATGGAAGGCACTCCTCAAAAAGAAATTATCAGCAAAGCCATCAAATGGAATGCCGACATAATAATCGTGGGAACCCACGGTCGCACTGGTCTTGAACATTTACTCTTAGGCAGTGTGGCAGAATATATTGTTAGACATTCGCCTATTCCAGTAATGGTTGTACCTTTGGATAAAAAAACGCACTTGAAATAACTAAAACAAAATTATGTGGTGGATTTACGCATTATTATCAGCGCTATTCGCTTCACTGACGGCAATCTTTGCTAAAATTGGCATTAAAGGGGTTGATTCGGACTTGGCAACGGCCATCAGAACCATTATCATTTTGGTCATAGCTTGGTCCATCGTATTTTTTAAAGGAAGTACGCAATCGCTGGCTTCGCTAACTAAGTACAACCTACTTTTTATTTGCCTCTCTGGAGCGGCAACGGGGCTTTCGTGGATATTTTATTTTAAAGCTTTACAAATAGGGAAAGTTTCACAGGTTGCACCCGTTGATAAACTAAGTGTAGCTCTAACCATTATTTTGTCGGTAGTCATTTTAAAAGAAATTGTCACGCTAAAAATGGCCATCGGGGCAGTGCTTATTATTGCGGGTACATTAGTTTTAATACTTTAATTTAAATCATTTAACAAAATTAATTTGGAATGGAAAACAAAACAAAAAATCTTATGAATACAATAACTGGGCTGATACTAAAAAGTAAAATGCGTTCCTTGGCAATAATTTTTTGCTTATTTGGAACACTTGCAACGCTGACTTCTTGGGGAACTTTTGGACACGAACATATCAATCACGCTGCGGTATTGGCATTGCCAAAGCCTATGCAACTCTTTTTTTACAATCACATCGATTATATAACACAAGAATCAACCGTACCTGATTTGAGAAAATACACCTTGAATGATAAAGCCGAAAGACCCAGACATTTCATCGATTTGGAAAATTTTGGAACGGTTGACAGTATTCCAAAATCGGCAACAGTGGCATTCAAAAAATATGATGCCGAGTTTATAGCCAAAAACGGCTCATTGCCGTGGTACATTCAGGAAATGATGCAAAAACTTACCACTGCTTTCAAAGAAAAAAGGAAGACTGAAATCTTATTTTTGGCGGCAGATTTAGGACATTACATTGGTGATGCTACAATGCCTTTGCATACTTCGTCAAATCACAATGGACAATTAACGGATCAAAAAGGAATTCATTCACTATGGGAATCTCAAATCCCTGAAATGTTTGGCGAGAACTATAATTTCAAAGTAGAAAACGCACGATACATTGACAATGTAGAACAGGAAACGTGGCATATAGTTTTGCAGACCCATCAATTAGTCGAACCCCTTTTATTGGCAGACAAAAATCTAAGAAATGCGATGAGGAATGATATATTTGCTAAGGATGCACAAGGGAATAATGCAAAAAACAAATATAATGATTTGATTTATTCCAAAGAATATACTCAAAAATTCAATGAATCACTAAATGGTATGGTGGAAAAACAAATGAAAAAAGCCATACAAAGCACCGCTGATTTTTGGTACACCGCTTGGGTCAATGCTGGCAAACCAGACTTGAGCAGTTTGGATCCGAAAGACTTGACATCATCAAATCAAAGGAAACTCAAAAAGGAACTTAAAGCTTGGAGCAAAGGAAAACTAGTGGGAGTCAAAAATGACAAAGAATTTTAATAACCTAAAAAATAGCGATGCTTGAAAAAATAAAACAACTCGATACCGAACTGTTTCTGTACCTTAACGGCAAACACAACACTTTTTTTGACCCAATTATGTATTGGGCAAGCGACAAACTATTTTGGATTCCGTTCTATTTGATTATTATATTCCTGCTTGTCAGGGAATACAAAAAACAAAGTATTTATATATTAATAAGCATCGGAATCCTGATTGCGCTTTGCGACCAGATTGCATCCCACCTAATTAAAAATGCGGTACAAAGGTTACGTCCTTCACACGAACCGATTCTCGAAGGTCTAATCCATTTAAGTAAGGCAGGTCCAGGAGGTCAATATGGTTTTGTGTCATCTCATTCCGCCAATGCTTTTGGATTGGCTACTTTTCTAATACTTTTACTTCCCAAAAAATACACCCCTTTAAAATGGATATTGGGCTTTTGGGCCATTCTGGTAGCTTATAGCCGAATTTACAACGGGGTGCATTATCCAACGGATGTAATTGTAGCGGGGTTAATTGGAATGATATTAGCGTATTTAGTATTTAAAATCTACTCTAAAGTAAAATTAAAATACTCCTGAAGAAAACATTTTTTTATTCATTGCTCTAGTAATTCCTATATATGGGAAATACTACAATAATTTTTTTGAGAAACAAACCACAAATAATTAAACTAAGTGAATAATATTTTTAAAACCAATATTTTTAAAATCATTAGCACAATTCTTTTACTGTTTTGTCTTTCAAACACAATTGCTCAAAATTTTGATATCGATTTACTCCGCGATATAAATCTTAATAGAAACAAATCTTTAGACCCAACTTTCAGAGCAATTACAAATAGTGCCTTACCAATCAGCATTGCAACACCAATCATTATATATTCTGTTGGGCTAATAAAGAAAGATGGCACAGTTAAGAGAAAGGCGGTTTTCATTGCAGAAACAGTGCTAGTTTCAGGATTCATATCAGCAGTTTTAAAATATTCAGTAAATAAAGATAGACCTTATGTAACTTATCCAGATATTGAACAAGCTATCTCGGCAACGGGTCCTTCATTTCCGTCAGGTCATACTTCCGCTGCATTTGCAACGGCAACTTCGTTAAGCATTGCGTTTCCAAAATGGTATGTTATTGCTCCTTCATTTGTTTGGGCAGGAGCTGTTGGTTATTCTCGAATGGATTTGGGCGTACATTATCCAAGCGATGTTTTAGTGGGTGCAATAGTTGGAAGCGGTTCAGCTTATCTTACCTACAAATTAAATAAATGGATTAATAATAAAAAACAAAAAAACATTTTGTTTGATGGAACAAATTAATAAACTCTACACCCAATATTTCTGTATCTAAACGGCAAACACAACACGTTTTTTTACCTAATTATGTATTGGCAAGATTAAAAATGAAATAATACAAAAACAAAACTAAGTTCAAAATTTATTCCTATTCAAATCATCAATTTGACAGATGAAAATTTTACTAACAGAAGACGAACCGGCATTGCAAAAAAGCATCAAGCAATACCTTGAAACGTAATGTAGTTGAAATATATTCAGATTTTGGCTAAGGTGGACAGGAACTGGACATCTATTGCTATACTCTCAACAACAGCAATATCAAATATTTTTTACCTATTAAAAACCTAAAGTAATTTTATCTGTAGAATATAACTCAGACTTTGTATATGCTGTAGTTTCGCAAGAAAGAAATAATTTTTTTCCGTCGCTTGAACCAAAAGTGATTCCTTCGGTTTGCCAATCATTGGTAGCATTTCCAATTACTTTTTGAACTACTTTCCCTGAGAAAAAAGAATCGTCAGTAAAATTAGACAGTAAGTATATAAATGAGTTTTTATGTCCCGACGAATACCCTATTAAAATGACTTCGTTAGTTTGAGCATTATAATCGCCACCTGTAATGAGACCGTTTACATTATAAGTTCCAATTGCTGATACAGTGTATTGCCCAGGAGTTTTGGATAATTTATATACTCTGGTAGCGTAATCCCCACGATTTTTTGTGAAAATATATAAAAAATTTCCTTTAGAAATCACTGTTTCACAATCAAAATTATGGGTGCTTGTAGAAATGAAACTAGTTTGCTCCATGTATGAAAAGTCTATTGCCTCTGCTGTAACCTGTACGGTTTTGTCTGTAGAATTTACAAACTGAGATTTGCTGATTTTTAGAATTTTTAAATCTTTGCGAACACCATCATTATTTCCAAAATCGCCGATATAGATGTAATTGTCATCAGCGGTAATGTCTTCCCAATCCACATTGGAATAATTAGTAACATTTATGGTTTGAATTAATGTTCCATCGATAGGGTTTACTTTATAAAAAGCACTAGCACCTCCACCATCGTTGTGTGTGTAAATAAATCCATCGGACAAAACCACTCCAGAAGATTCTGGTGCAAATGTCGCCATTGTTCCCAATTTTGTAACAAAATCTTTTTGAATAACTGGTGGATCTGGTGTTACTGGTACAGGTTCATCAGCAACTGAATTACTTGTACAACTGACTATGCATAATGTTAAACATCCGAGGATAATTCTAAAAGTACGTTTCATTTTGATTACAGGTGAGGTTTATTGGTTTTCTTTAATAAGAAATTGATTGATTTCGAAAAGTGTTGGATTCTTCGGATTGACAACTACTTTTACGGCATGCATATCGGCTTCGCCAAAAACTTGTAATCGGGTAAAATTGAGCACTGATTTTTTTAATTCTTCATTTTCATATAAGGGTTTATCTACTTTATATTCATGAGAATCTCCGTTGATGAGCAACACTGGTTTTTTATAGTCTAGAACTAGTTTTTGAAGCTCTTTTAGAAAAATAACAAAGCCGTCTTTTCCTTTGTCTGGCGTTATCATATCAGCATGTTCAAAAATGACAATCCCTAAACTATTGTTTGCTTTTGCTTTTTTGAAAACTTCATTCAACCAAAAAATATCAGCTTTGGAACGTTCAAAAAATTCCTCATTTGATTTTAAAGAATCTTTGTCGAAGTTGTTGTTGGATCCTACAAGATGAATGGTTGCAAAAGAGATTTTATTATAATCCCACATTTTGTTTTCGACAAATTTTGCATACTCTTTATTGGAAGATTCTGAAGTCAATATCATTTTGGATTTTCCCAAACTATGCACAGTATCCTTAAAAAATTTTGCTCTTAGTGCGGACAAACGTTCATTGATATTATATGAGCCAGCTTGAGGCTTCCCACAATCAGTCCATTCATTATCACCCGGAGTGTAAATTAATGGTTTTTTGAAACTGTTGAAATAGTCCAATATTTTTTGAAAAGCAGCATCAGAACAAGGCGTTTTACTCGATTTGAAATCGCCAACAAAAACATTAAAAACTTGTTCTTGTTTGTTGATTTCGTTAATAACATTTTCAAATCTGACATTGTCCTCAGGCAAATTGTACGGCATATCTCCAAGCACTATAAAAGTAAAGGGCTTTTCCTTGTTTTGAGAAAAACAAAATGCATATACTAACAAGGTAAACATACGGAAAATGTAAACGGGTGATTTCATAAGTATGTTGAAAATAAAAACAGGCAGATGGTGTGTTCCCGCTGCCTGTCTTAATTATTTAAATTTCTTAATTATGTTGGTTTCCCGAACCGCTTTTAGGAAAAGCCCCTAAATCGATGCTTGGAGCAGTTACAGTAGCTTTTAAATATTGATTTGTCAAAGAAGCTGTTGCATTAACTGGTGAAAATGCAGTATTTCCTTTTCCAATTGCAGGAGAGTCAGCAGCTAAATGAAAGTCATAATTTCCTTGAAAATTGTATAAAGTCAATTTAGAAACATCAGCAACTGGCAATGGGAAATTTACAAATTTAGGATTGTTTTGCCCAACTAACTGTGGCGCCGAGTACACTTGACCTAAAGTATAGCTACTAGGATATCCAGGATAGAAAGTTGCAGGATTAGGAATATCTGTAGATTGAGGTTTGGTGCCATGAGTAGTTGGGTAAAACTCATTTACAATTGCAGCAGTATCTCCGTAGCTTAAATTATTTCCGTAAAAGCAATTGGCAAAATCGGCAGCTGGATTTTCTAGAATACGCAATCCTGTTCTACAATTCACAAAAAGGTTATTGTACACCTTCCCTTTAGCACCTTGCTCAATATTGGCATTGGCTCCACGATCTGGATCTACACTTCTAAAACCGCCAGAAACATACGTATTGTTATACATGTTTATTTCTGTTTGCACACTTCCGTAAGTTCCTTTATTTGATGATTTTGTACCACCTTTGGCAGTTCCTATGATTAAGTTATAAGCCATATCACCAATAGTTGAATTTTTCACATTGAAACAATCTCCGTCATTGTATGATAATTTTTCAACTGTATTTCTCATGATGTGTACTTTTCCTCCGTTTACACGAACGGCATCAGTAGTTGAACCATAAACCCACGAATCTTCTAGGATTAAAATTCCATTAGGATTACCAAATTTTATATTGAATAAATCATCTCCCGACTTATATCCTTGGTCCACATTTAAATCATCGGCAGTTCCTCCTGCAAAATCCAAATGCGTCCATTTAATATCTAACAATTTACAAGTAGCCTCACATTGAATTCCGCCCCATAATTTGCCGTCTGGTTTCAAAGCTGGATCGGTGTTAGGATCTTGTAAAGTGTTCAATTTATAAGCGCTAGGATTTAAGTCAGCCGCTTTACCTGTAATCCAGTTTGGATTTTGTTTTGTTCCCAAAGAAATAAAAACACCTTTTACTATAAGTTGGGCTGCCGGATTTGTTGCCAATAATTTAACCCCACTTTGCATTACCAAAGTATCATTAGTATTAATAATCACTTTTGAACTAAAATAATACGTTTTACCAGATTCCATTGTTCCTTTTACACTTCCTGTAAGTGTTTCTCCTGTGATGCTGGTTCCTGCTTTAAATTGTGGTGCAGATACTTCATCTTTATTGTTACTACAAGAAGATAAAGCTATTACTGCTAAAGCTATTAATCCTAAATTTAGTTTGTTTTTCATTGTTTAATTTATTTAAAGTTTAGTTGTTAATTATTAAAATTTATATCGCATTCCAAAAGTGAAGTTTTGTCCGTACAAATCTCTTTGTACAGTTACTCTATTGGGGTCTGTTTGATGAGGTAGTGCGAAATCACCTGTGGTATAAATGTTGGGTTGCAAAATTTGAACAACAATGGGCGTATTCAAAAGATTGGTAATTTTACTATAGAAGGTAAAATATTTGAAAGCTTTTTTTTCGATAGAAAAATCCAGTTGCGACATCCCTTGTTGCCAATAATCTAAATCTTTATAGGGGGAAACCAAAGTGATTTTTTTACCTGTATAAACATAAGCCAATTGTACATCGACGCCCTCTTTTTGATTTTTATAAAGTAAAGAAGCATTAGCAATGTGCGGAGATTGTCCTTGCAATGGTCTTGATTGTGTGACTTGTTCGCTTACAAAGGAAGTATTATAATATAATTTAGCTGTTGTAATTTCTGAGTGGGTATAGGTATATTTAGCAGTTAGCGGTCATTGTAGCTTCGCAAAAAATCATCTAATTTTAAAAATGAATAAATACAGAAAATAAAAATTCTGGTAACGGTATTGCTCTTGGAGCTGGTTTTGGAGTAGTATTTGGAGCAGCTTATGGAATTTTTTCTGGAAACATTGCCACAGGTGCAGCATTGGGATTAGGTATTGGTGTAGTTATCGGAGCAATTTTCGACTTTTCAAAAAATAGAAAATATAACAACGAACCGCTAACAGCGCATAAATCTTATGGTTGGTTTTTGGTAGCTTCAAGTTTTTACTTCCTAAAAAACTTTATCTTAGCCGAAAGAACTCAGTTCCTTTCGCCGCTACAAGTTCTATGCGCGAAACATTACAAACACTCCCTAATAAAGCAAATTTTAGTTAAAAACTATTACTAATTTCGAATAAACACCTAACATTTTACTCCATTATTTAAACTACTTTTGAGGACTCTATTTAATTCATAATGACACAAATTAGTATTCTGGGTTGCGGTTGGTTGGGTTTGCCTTTGGCGAAAGCCTTGCTTGAAAATGGGTTTTCTGTAAACGGTTCAACGACTTCAAGTGAAAAACTTTCGGTTATAGAAAATCTGGGGATTCAACCTTTTTTGATTGCCCTTGAAAGCAACAACATTTCCGGAAACATAGAAACTTTCTTAGAGGGAAGCAAAACCTTGATTATCGACATTCCACCAAAATTAAGAGGAAACAATAAAGAAGATTTTGTTGGAAAAATCAAAACGGTAATCCCATTTATAGAAAAATTCGCAATCGAAAATGTGCTTTTCATAAGTTCGACTTCGGTTTATGGAGATGACAATTCAACTGTGACTGAAGAAACCGAGGCAAATCCTGAAACGGAAAGCGGTAGACAATTAGTCCAAGCCGAACAGCTTTTGCAAAACAATCCGAACTTTAAAACCACCATTCTTCGCTTTGGCGGATTGATTGGCAAAGACCGACATCCGATACATTTTCTCGCCGGAAGATCCAATCTTGAAAACCCGGAAGCACCCATAAATTTGATTCATCAAGACGATTGCATTGGCATAATTTTGGAGATTCTTCGACAAAATTCTTGGAACGAAACCTTTAATGCTGTAACTCCTTTTCATCCCAGCCGGAAAGAATATTACACTCAAAAAGCTAAAGATTTGAACTTGGTTCCACCCGAATTTAATTATGAAAACCCTACTTTTGGAAAAACAAATTTGAGTTCAAAAGTCGAAAAAGTTTTAGGATATTCGTTCACAAAAACTAATTTATAAAGTGAAAACTAAAATAAAAAATGCCGTTTCAACTAAAGTAAACTCTATAGGTTTGCCCATAATTGCCTTGTGCTTTGTCTGCTTTTTTTGGGGGACAACCTGGATTGCCTCCAAAGAAGGGGTGAAACATATGCCTGCTTTACAACTTGCCGGAATTAGACAATTTATTGGCGGTTCGCTTTATCTAGGTTACTTTTTGTATAAAAAAACTCCTTGGCCGAAAGGCAAACAATGGAAAACAATCGTCATTTTGAGTATTCTTAATTTTGTTTTGAGCAATGGTCTGAGCACTTGGGGAGTAAAATACATCAGTAGCGGTTTGGGAGCAATTATTGGTGCTCTTGTTCCTTTGTGGGTTGTAATAATTAGTCTTTTTCGAGGTGAAAAATTAGCACGATTAGCCTTTTTTGGACTGATAATAAGTTTTGCGGGTGTTTGTGTGATTTTCTACAATCATTTAAGTGATTTTTTGATTCCTGACTTTAGATTTGGAATAACATTATCTGTAATCGCAACAATAACCTGGGCTTTTGGAACTTTATACACAAAGAAAAAAGCGGCTAGTTTTAATCCCTATTTCAGTTTAGGAATACAAATGTTTTTGTCCAGTCTTTTTATATTTGCATTCAATGGTGCAACAGGAATATCGGTGAGTTTGAGTTCTATTCCTTTGATATCTTGGCTGTCAATAGGTTATTTAGTTGTGTTTGGCTCTGTGCTTACTTTCATTGCATTTATTTATGCACTTCAACATCTACCGGCACATATAAGCAGTATTTATGCTTACATCAATCCTATTATTGCGGTGTTATTAGGTGCAATAATCTTTGGTGAACCTCTCACAATGTCAATTGCAATAGGAGGTGCAGTAACATTATGCGGTTTGTATATGGTCAATTATTCGATAAGGAAAGCGAAAATATAAAAAGGAAGCCTTTTTAAAATTCACTTTTTGTACTTTTGCCAAAATTATTTTTATGCAATCCTTTTTATATAAATATCGAAAATTCTTTGGGGTTTTGTTGGTGTTTTCCATCATTGTGATTTCCTTGTTTTATTTTGCTTTGAAACCAACGAAAACCTTGCCCATTTTCAATCCATCGGATGTAAATCCAGAATTAGTGGACACAACAGTTCAATATATAGCCAACAAACATCATATTGCTGATTTTTCGTTTACCAATCAAAACGGCAAAACCATCACCCAAAAAGACTATGAAGGCAAAATTTATGTGGCCGATTTTTTCTTTACGACCTGCAAATCCATTTGCCCAAAAATGACAACGAATTTAGTCGATGTGCAAAAAGCGTTTCTTGATAATCCAAAAGTAAAATTGCTTTCATTCACCGTTATGCCTGACATTGACAGTGTTAAGGTTTTGAAGGAATATGCTAAAATAAATGGTGTGAATGACAGCAAATGGAACTTGGTTACAGGCGATAAAAAAGCGATTTACACGATGGCAAGAAAGTCTTTTTTGGCAGTAAAACAAGGGAAACCAGAGGAACTTTACGATATGGTTCACACCGAAAACTTTGTGCTTGTTGACTCCAAAAAACGAGTTCGCGGTTTTTATGACGGCACAAATAAAGAGGAAATTCAAAGGCTAATCGAAGATATTAACTGGCTTTTGGAAGACGAGAAATAGCAAACCTGATAATTGTCATTTTATATTCTTTTTTTTACTGTACTTTTGTAATCTAAAATCAATCTAAATAAGAATTTGAAAACTACGATTGCCAACTTAAAAAAAGGACAAAAAGCCGTCATCAAAGATTTTGATGCTGACATCATTCCGTTAAAATTATTGGAAATGGGTTGTTTGCCTGGAAATAGGGTCGAATTACTTCAAATTGCACCTTTTGGCGATCCTCTATATTTGGATATAAACGGTTCTCATCTTGCCATTCGTATCGAAACTGCTCGTGAAATTGAGGTTGATATTATTAAAAAATAACTCAAAATGAGCAAGCAAAATATCAATGTCGCCTTAATTGGGAATCCAAATACGGGAAAAACATCTGTTTTTAACCAACTTACGGGATTGAACCAACAAGTGGGAAATTATCCAGGAATTACGGTCGAAAAGAAAGTTGGTTTTTGTAAATTACCCAACAATATCAATGCAAACGTAATCGATTTACCCGGAACTTATAGTTTGAATGCCAGTTCTGCTGACGAAAGTGTGGTGATTGAACTTTTGCTCAACAAAAAAGACAAACTCTATCCGGATGTCATTGTTTTAGTTTCTGAAGTAGAGAATTTGAAGCGTAATTTATTGCTTTTTACCCAAATAAAAGACTTGGAAATCCCAACAATCTTGGTCATCAATATGATTGACAGAATGGAACTCAAAGGAATTTCGCTGGACATTCCTTTTTTAGAATCCCAGTTAAAAACCAAAATTGCTCTTGTAAGTTCCCGAAAAAACATTGGAATTGAAGAACTGAAAATGTTAATCACCAACTATAAAACCATCTCGACCGAACCGTGTTTGAATGCGTCATCTATCGACGAAGAATATTTCAATAATCTTCGAAAAACGTTTCCGAATCAGTCCTTGTATAAACTTTGGCTTGTCATTACGCAAGACGTAAATTTTGTGGATTTGAACAGAAAAGCGCTCGAAAATAACTCATTTACAAAAAGTGATTCTGAGCTAAAAAGGCTGCAACAAAAAGAAACCATCAAGCGTTACCAATTTATAAATGACACGCTGAAAATTGGTCAAAAAGTAGATTCTGCTTCGGCTACAGATTTTAGAAGTAAACTGGATCGTGTTCTCACGCATAAAGTTTGGGGATATCTGATTTTCTTTGTCATATTATTTGGGATTTTTCAATCCATTTTTGAATGGTCAAAAATCCCTATGGATTTCATTGACCGCAGTTTTGCCAGCTTGAGTTCAATGGCAAGCCAAAATTTACCTCCGGGTACTTTTACCAATTTAATTGCACAGGGAATAATCCCTGGAGTTGGAGGTATTTTGATGTTTATTCCCCAAATCACTTTTCTGTTCTTGTTCATTTCCGTTCTCGAAGAAAGCGGTTATATGAGTCGTGTGGTGTTTTTGATGGACAAAATTATGCGCAAATTTGGACTTTCAGGTAAAAGCGTGGTTCCTTTAATTTCGGGGACTGCCTGCGCTATTCCAGCAATTATGGCAACACGAAACATCGAAAACTGGAAAGAACGATTAATTACAATTTTGGTTACGCCATTTACCACTTGCTCAGCTAGATTGCCTGTTTATGCGATTATAATTGGACTTGTAATTCCTGACAAATTTATTTTTGGATTTCTAAACTTACAAGGATTGACGCTAATGTTGTTGTATTTTCTTGGATTTTTTATGGCAATACTTTCGGCTTACATACTCAACAAAGTGCTTAAATTGAATTGTAAAACTTTCTTTGTGGTCGAAATGCCCAATTACAAATTGCCAATGATCAAAAACGTGGGGATTACTGTTATCGAAAAAACCAAAGCTTTTGTCTTTGGAGCAGGAAAAATTATCTTGGCAATATCTGTAGTTTTATGGTTTTTGGCTTCTTATAGTCCAAGCGATAAATTCAAAAATGCCGAAGAAATGCTCCTTTCAAAAACAGAAAACAGCAGTTTATCAAAACAAGCCTTTGATAACAAATTAGCGTCCTATAAATTAGAACATTCCTATATTGGTATAATGGGAAAAACCATTGAACCCTTAATTTCCCCTTTAGGTTACGATTGGAAAATTGGGGTTGCCATTATCAGTTCATTTGCCGCAAGAGAGGTTTTTGTGGGAACATTAGCCACTATTTATAGCGTTGGCGGCAGCGGAAAAAACGATGAAACTATCAGAAGCAAAATGAAAGAAGAAGCCAATCATGAAACTGGCGATAAAATATTTAATTTTGCTTCCGGGATTTCGTTACTGTTGTTTTATGCTTTTGCAATGCAATGTGCGAGCACTTTGGCCATTACAAAAAAGGAAACGAACAGTTGGAAATGGCCTTTGGGTCAATTGGTTTTTATGAGTAGTTTTGCCTATATTGTGGCTTTGATAGCTTATCAATTATTAAAATAAAAAGTATCCTTTCGTTTATTTAATAATCCAGAAATAAATATTTGTATTATGAGAAACTATGACAATGCTTGCGCTAAATATTACAATAAATTAAGACTAAAGTGCCTTCCCTTGACTACTTGGGAATTTCGGAATTACTCTTTTTCGGATGCAATTTTATTTAAAAGAATACAATCTAATTGGAATACAAAACAAGATTATCTAAAAAAAGCTCAAAAAGAAAACAAAGAACTTATTGTTACAGATAAAAATTTTAGAATTGTATTTGCAACAAATACTATTTCTAAAATAAGCGGTTATCAACACAAGGAAATGCTAGGTAAATCTCCAAGTATGTTTCAAGGAGAAGCTACGTCTAAAGATACCCGACAAAAAATAAAAACAGCATTAACCGAGTTAAAACCATTCAAAGAGGTTATTTTAAACTACAGAAAAAACGGCGATTCCTATTGGTGCGAAATTGAGGCTTATCCAATGTTTGATAAAAATGGCACATTCTTAAACTATATTGCTTTAGAAAAAATCGCATCCTAAACATGTTCAAATTATGGATTTTCAAGACATTTTAACCTATATAACTTTAGGTTTTGCAGTTGCTTTTTTAGTTAGAAAATTCTTTTTCAAAAAGAAAAAACCCGATAAAAATTGCGGTGATGATTGCAATTGTCAATAACTCGCTTTGACAAAAAGATTGATTGCGATTTTATTCGAAATTGTTAATTCTTTAGTGTCCACTTTTATTTTTATGGATAAATCGAAAGTTTCCTTAGAGATGATTTCAATTTTTGATCCCAAAGCGATTTCTTGTTTGTCCAAATATTTCAGGAAATCTGCTGAAGAATCTTTGACTCCTACACAAATTCCAGTTTGATTTATCGCTAAATCCGAAAGTAATTGCTTATCCGTTTTAGCCATTCTTCCTTGAGCGTCCGGGATTGGATCGCCATGTGGATCTTCAGTTGGATTGCCAAGAAAATCATCCAATTTATTGATGAGTTGTTCGGATTTTATGTGTTCTAATTGTTCGGCAATATCGTGAACTTCATCCCACGAAAAGTCAAGCTTTTCTACCAAAAAGACTTCCCATAAACGGTGTTTTCTCACAATCATTTTGGCAATTAAATTTCCTTTTTCGGTCAAGGAAACGCCTTGGTATTTTTTGTAATTCACTAAATCTTTTTCGGATAATTTTCGGAGCATATCAGTTACTGAAGATGCTTTGGTTTCCATCATTTCGGCAATGGCATTCGTGCTTACATCTGAATCGGAAAGATTCGTAAGATGATAAATGGTCTTGAGATAATTTTCTTCTGAAAAAGTCATTTTTGATTTTTGATTGTAGATTAACGATTTTTGATTGCAGATTTAAAAAAATCTCATCATTCCAAAATCTTAATACTTGATACTTTTTACTTAATACTCTTTTAAATTTTTACAATAAACAACGGAATCGAAATTTTGTGTCGCAATTTGTCAACGGTTGTCCCAAAAATTAAATCCTTGAAACCAGTGTGGCCGTGGGTTCCCATTACCAAAACATCGAATTTCCCTTTATTGATGATTTCTGGTATCACATTGTTTGGTTTGCCATATCCTAATTTAGTTTTTATTTTAAATCCATTTTTAGAAAGCATTTCCTTGTACTCTGCCAATAATTTTGCATCAATTAAGGTTTCATGATCTTCAATATTTTTTCCGTAAACCATAGCTCCAACAGTTTCCACTACGTGAATCAAGGTGTATTTTGCTTCCATTCCGCCTAGTTCAAAAGCGTGGTTTATGGCAACTTCATCAGCCGAAGAGAAATCCACCGAAATAGCAATTCTCTTTTTATTGTAAGTTCCTCTTTTGGAAAATTGCAGTTTTAAATTGTGCGGCGAATGGTTTTGGAATTCTTGTTTAGCTTTGGTAATAAAAGGTTTAAATACAATATAAAGCAACAGAATCAAAAATCCAATGGCCAGCGGAACAACCGTCAACCATAAGATAATTGGGTGTTCAGAAGTTTCGAGCCAACTTGCAATTTCGTCAAAAACTAATTTAACGTTGAGCGAAACAATAATCAAAGCCACTATCCAAGAAAAAATTTGAGTCGTTTTGCTAATGTGAAAACCTCGCATCTTTGTTTTATCGCTCACAAAATGTATCAGCGGAATTATGGCAAATCCCAATTGTAAACTCAAAATTACTTGGCTTAAAATCAATAGTTTTCCCGTAACACTTTCGCCAAAAAGCGTGATGACAATTACCGCAGGAATAATGGCAATTAACCTCGTAATTATTCTTCGAACCCAAGGTTGAATTCTTAAATTTAGATAACCTTCCATAACAATTTGTCCCGCTAATGTTCCTGTTATAGTTGAACTTTGACCTGCAGCAATCAAGGCAACGGCAAACAAAATTGGAGCCCATTTAGAACCTAATAATGGCTCCATAAATTTATAAGCATCCTGAATTTCGGCAACTTCATACATTCCGTTTTTGTAGAATGTGGCTGCAGCCAAAATTAAAATAGCAGCATTTACAAAGAATGCCAAGTTCAAGGCAATCGTACTATCGATTAAATTATATTTCAGGGCTTGCTTGATTCCGGCAACGCTTCGGTCGAATTTTCGGGTTTGAACGAGGGAAGAATGCAGGTATAAATTGTGGGGCATCACCGTAGCTCCAATAATCCCGATGGCGATATAAAGTGCTGCCGAATTGGGCATAGATGGAATTAGACCATAAACGACTTTCCCCATTTCGGGTTGGGCAAAAATCATTTCGATAACAAACGAAATTCCAATAATTGCTACCAATGCAATAATAAAAGCTTCCATTTTTCGAATGCCTTTATTAATGAGGAAAAGCAATAAAAAAGTATCCAAAACAGTAATTAAAACCGCATCAATCAACGGAATTCCAAACAACAAATTTATCCCGATGGCCATTCCTAAAACTTCGGCAAGGTCGCAAGCAGCGATGGCAATTTCGGCTAGAAAATAAAGGATATAATTAATAAAAGGAGAATAAGTTTCACGGGAAGCTTGGGCTAAATCCCGTTGAGTAACAATACCTAATCTGGCGCTCAAACTTTGCAAAAGCAACGCCATTAAATTACTCATCAATAAAACCCAAAGCAAAGCATAACCAAACTGGCTTCCACCAGCAATATCAGTAGCCCAATTTCCTGGATCCATATACCCAACGCTAATCAAATAAGCGGGGCCAAAAAAAGCAAGAATTTTTCTAAAAGTTGACGTTTTATTTTGCGTGGCAACCGATTGGTTAACTTCTTCTAACGAATGATTCATAAAAATAATATTTATGACAAATGTACTAATTTTTTGTTAATCAAATAAAATTTTTAGACGAAACTAAATTTTAAAATCCCCAAACCAAACACAATTATCAAACTATAACAAAACTTTATAATTCAACCTTATATCTTGTTTTTAAACTTCGTAACTTTGCATCTTTAAGAATATTAATCTTTAAATAAAAAAATATGTATCCAGAAGAAATGGTAAAACCGATGCAAGAAGAATTAACCTCAGCTGGTTTTCAAGAATTACATACAGCTCAAGAGGTTGAAAACGCAATAAAAGCAACAGGAACAACACTTGTGGTTGTGAATTCTGTTTGTGGTTGTGCAGCCAGAAATGCACGTCCAGGATCAAAAATGAGTTTGGACAATGCTAAAAAACCAGATCATTTAGTGACTGTTTTTGCAGGAGTTGATAAAGAAGCTGTAGATGCTGCAAGAGGATTTATGTTTCCTTTTCCTCCATCTTCGCCAAGTATTGCCTTGTTCAAAGATGGCGAATTAGTTCACATGCTAGAACGTCACCACATCGAAGGTCGCGCAGCTGAATTAATTGCAGATAACTTGAAAGACGCTTTCAACGAGTATTGCTAATATTTTTAGCACACATTTTATAAGAAGCACTATTAATTTAGTGCTTTTTGCTTTTAATAAACCTTGTGCCTTTGCATTAAACATTCTACCTTTGCGCAACTATTTTTCTCAACTTAATTGTTTATAGCATGCAACTGTACAACACTTTAAGCGCAGAAGAGCGAGCCATCATGATTGATGATGCTGGAAAACAGCGACTCACGCTGTCTTTCTATGCTTATGCGCATTTACAAAACCCAACTCAATTCAGGAATGAACTGTTTCTTGCTTGGAATCCACTCGATGTTTTAGGCCGAATTTATGTTGCCAATGAAGGAATTAACGCCCAGTTATCACTTCCGGCAGATAATTTCTATGCTTTCAAAGATACCATCGAAAAGTATGATTTTATGAAAGGCATTCGTCTGAATATCGCCGTTGAACAGGATGATTATTCCTTTTTGAAACTCACCATAAAAGTCCGTGACAAAATTGTTGCTGATGGATTGGAAGATGAAACTTTCGACGTAACTAATATTGGAATCCATCTCAAAGCCAAAGAATTCAATGATTTACTCGAAGATCCAAACACGATTGTGGTTGATATGCGCAATCATTACGAAAGTGAAATAGGTCATTTTACCAATGCTATAAAACCTGATGTGGACACTTTTAGAGAATCATTGCCTATTATAGAAAACCAACTTTCAGAACACAAACAAGACAAAAACCTTTTAATGTATTGCACTGGAGGAATTCGATGCGAAAAAGCCAGCGCTTATTTCAAACACAAAGGGTTTGAAAACGTCTATCAACTCGAAGGCGGAATCATTGAATACACACGACAAGTCAAAGCCGAAGGTTTGGAAAGTAAATTCATTGGCAAAAACTTTGTTTTTGATCATCGCTTGGGCGAAAGAATTACAGATGATATTGTCTCCCAATGCCATCAATGCGGAAAACCTTGCGATGTGCATACGAATTGTGTGAACGAAGGTTGTCATTTGCTTTTTATCCAATGCGAGGAATGCAAAACCGCGATGGAAGGCTGTTGTTCATCGGAATGTATGGAGATAATTCATCTTCCAGAAGAGGAGCAAAAGGAGATTCGTAGAGGTATTAAAAACGGAAATAAAATTTTCAAAAAAGGAAAATCTGACGTTTTAACTTTTAAAAAAACAATATCAGAAAATGAATCTTTGTTGAAAGTAAAAACGATGACAAAGGATATTAAACAAGACAAAATAATGCAAAAAATAGAATTAATGGCTCCGGCCGGAAATTTCGAGTCGCTTCAAGCAGCAATCGATAATAACGCTGATTCGATATATTTTGGAGTGGAACAATTAAATATGCGTGCAAGAGCAACAGTAAATTTCACGATGGACGATTTGGCAGCAATTGCGCGTCGTTGCGAAGCCAAAAAAATCAGAACGTATTTGACTTTAAATACTATCATTTACGACCACGATTTATCGGTCGTAAAAACATTATTGGCCAAAGCCAAGGAAGCCAATATTACTGCAGTGATTGCTTCAGACCAAGCTGTAATTGCGATGGCAAGAGCCATTGGGATGGAAGTTCATATTTCGACCCAATTGAATATCACTAATATCGAAACCATAAAATTCTACAGTTTGTTTGCCGATACAATGGTTTTGAGTCGGGAATTGAGTTTGCGTCAAGTGAAAAATATCACAGAGCAAATCATCAAAGAAGACATTAAAGGTCCAAGCGGGAAATTGGTTGAAATTGAAATTTTCGGTCACGGTGCTTTGTGTATGGCGGTTTCTGGAAAATGTTATTTGAGTTTACATTCGGATAATTCATCGGCAAATCGGGGTGCTTGCAAGCAAAATTGTCGCAAGAAATACACACTTACCGATCAAGAAACCGGTTTCGAAATTGAAGTGGATAACGAATATTTACTATCTCCAAAAGATTTATGTACGCTAGATTTTCTTGACCAAGTGATTGATTCTGGTATTCAAGTTTTGAAAATAGAAGGACGTGGCCGCGCTCCAGAATATGTAGCAACCGTTGTAAAAACCTATCGCGAAGCCATTGATAGCTATTATGAAGGTACGTTTTCGAAAGAAAAAGTAGTGGATTGGATGGAAGCTTTGGGTACGGTTTACAATCGTGGTTTTTGGGCTGGATACTATTTGGGACAAGAATTGGGCGAATGGAGCGATGTTTCGGGTTCGATGGCAACACAGAAAAAAGTGTATGTGGGAAAAGGGACTCATTATTTCCCAAAAGCTTCTATTGGACAATTTAAAATCGAGGCTTATGACATTAAAATTGGAGATAAAATATTGGTTACAGGTCCAAGTACAGGAGCTCAAGAAATGATTATCGAGGAAATGTATGTCAATGATATTGTGGCAGACAAAGCCACCAAAGGCGACGAATGTACTTTCAAATTGCCTTTTAGAATTCGAATGTCCGACAAATTATATAAAATCGTAGAAGCCTAATGGTTATTGTAACGCTGCAAAGAGCTAAATGCATAGGATGCAATTATTGCGTTGAAATGGCACCAATTCAGTTTCAAATGTCCAAAAAAGACGGAAAATCGGTGTTAATAAAAAGTGTCAATGCTAAAGGTTTTTTTACTTTAAAATCTCCCGACCACACTATTGTTGAAAGTTGTGAATTAGCCGCGAAAGCTTGTCCAGTAAAAATAATTTCGGTAAAGGAGACCTAATCAATTGAATCCGCCAATTAAATAAACATGTTTTGTTAATTTTTATGTTTTTTTTATGTATTTTGTTAAATTAATGATAGTGATTTGTTATGTTTGTATCACTAATTAAAAAAATAACCAAAATGAAAAAAAAGTATTTAATTCTTTTGCTGTTTTTTGTTGGAATCCTAACCAGTTTTTCACAAGACATAACAGTAAAGGGTAGAGTATCTGACCCTAGCGGCAATTCACTGCCGGGAGTAAACGTTCTTGTAAAAGGAACTAAAAATGGTTCCTCAACTGGTGGAGATGGTACTTACTCTGTCAAAGCTCAAAAAGGAGCGGTTTTAGAATTTACGTTTATTGGTTTTGAAACCAAAGAAGTGAAAATTACAGGACCTTCAATGAATGTTGTTTTATCCGAAGGTTCACAAACTCTAAAAGAAGTAGTTGTTACAGGGGCTTTAGGTATAAATCGCCCAAAAGCATCACTGGGTTACGCAACTCAAGGTGTAAAAGGAACGGACATTGCCGATACACAAAGAGAAAATTTCATGAATGCTATGCAAGGTAGAATTGCCGGATTAACAGTTACCAGTACCTCTGGTGCTCCAGGAGCTTCGGCAGCAATTCAATTACGTGGAGTGAACTCCATGAGCGGAAACAATTCGCCATTGTTTGTTGTAGACGGATTACCTGTAAGTAACTCAACTTTAGATCAAGGATTACTTCTTTCTAATGGACCTAATAGAGATACCGATTATTCAAATCGTGGTTCAGACATAAATCCAGATGACATTGAATCTGTGACCGTTCTTAAAGGACCGGAAGCAGCCGCTCTTTACGGTATCGAAGCTGGAAATGGTGCCATTGTTATTACCACTAAAAAAGGTAAAAAAGGCCGTGGAACTATCACCTTTTCTACAGATGTAAGAGCAGACAATGTATATCGTTTTCCAGAAACTCAAACCGTTTATCAAAGAGGTTCGAATGGAGTAACAAACAATAATTATCGCAGGATGTTTGGAGAGAAATATGCTCCAGGGACACAATTGTACGATAACGTAAACAACTTCTTTTTAACAGGTTTTAAAACATCAAACGCTTTGACTCTTGAATCTGGAAATGATCAGGTTACTTACAGATTATCTATGGCAAACCTTAATCAGACTGGAGTTGTTCCTAATTCTGCATATTCAAGAACAAATATAGCATTAAGTGGTACTGCCAAAATAAGCGAAAAATTTAGAGCAGATGCTACATTAGCTTATACAAATTCCGAAACTGATAAAACATCTAAAGGTGCTGGAGGGTTTTTACTTAATCTTTTGGCCTATCCTGCAAACCTAGATGTTAGAAATTACTTAAATGCTGATGGCACAAAAGCATCAGTGTCAGACGGTACTTTGGATACTGAAGTCGATAACCCTTATTTTGAAGTGAATAAAAACAGAGGAAATGACAAATCTAATCATATCCTATCTAATGTTTCCTTGACTTATGATCCTTTAACTTGGTTAAGTTTTACTGGTCGTCTTGGTATTGAAGCAAATTCTACCCAAGGTTGGAAATCAGTTCATCCAGAATCTACAAGAAGTGCAGTAGGAATTGGTGCTGGTACTGGTACGTCATTAGGCGGCTATTATGAGCAATACTCTGATCAAACGAATAACTATAATTACCTGCTTTTTGGAACAGCTAAAAAATCTGTTGGTAAATTCAACGGATTATTGCGTATAGGTACTGCTCGTAAAGATGAAAACTATACTATTTTATCTACCAAAGGAGAAAAGTTTTATCAAGCGAATGTAATGAACATCAATAATACAGACCCTCTTACACAAAGATCACAAGAAAGAATCATTAGGAGACGTGTAGATGGTATTTTTGGAGAAGCAACATTAGACTATGACAAAACTGTATTCTTGACATTGACTGGAAGAAATGACGTTTCCTCTACTTTGCCAAGAAACAATAATTCATTCTTCTATCCTTCGACTTCATTGAGTTTTGTATTTACAGAATTAGGTAGTTTAAAAGGGAAAGAAACACTGTCTTATGGAAAACTAAGAGCCTCTTGGGCTCGAGTTGCCAATGACGCAAAACCTTATGCAATTGTTCCCGCTTATGAAACAAAAACAACGACTGGAGGAGGATTTGGTTATTCTGTTACGGGTGCAAATCCAAACTTGCAAGCAGAGATGAACACTTCTATGGAACTTGGCACAGAGTTGCGATTCTTTAAAGACAGATTGAATCTGGATGTTGCTGTTTATAAAAGAACTACCGATAATTCTATTATCAATAATATGCGTTTAAGTTATGGAACAGGATTTGTTTTGACAGCAATGAACTTTGGCTCTTTAGAAAATCAAGGACTTGAAATTACACTTTCTGGAGCTCCTATCAAAACAGATAAATTCACTTGGGACATGTTACTTAACTTTACTAAAACAGATAGCGAACTTAAAAGTTTACCATCCAATTTATCTGAATATTACACCTCGGATACTTGGACGTATGGTAACGTAAGAGGGGGAACAAAAGTAGGTTACCCATTAACAAGCTTAACAGGTTATACCTATTTAAGAAACACTGCTGGACAAATATTAATAAATCCTTCTACAGGGCTTCCAGTTCAAGACAAAACTTTCCCAATTGTTGGAGATAGAAACCCAGATTTTGTAATTGGTTTTCAAAATAGTTTTGTATACGGAGACTTCAAATTATCGTTCCTTTTAGACATCCGTAAAGGCGGAGATGTCTATAATGGAACTGAATCTTACTTATGGGCTAATGGTTTAAGCACAAGATCTTTAGACAGAGAACAACCATTAGTTATGAATGGTGTATTGCGTGATGGTTTAGAAAACTCAGCAACTCCGACAAAAAATAATATTCAAGTTTCTCCATACTACCAAAACGAATATTATAATGGTGCTTCAGCCAATTATATAGATTCCGACTTTGTCGAAAAAAATATTAACTGGCTTCGAATGAGAGACATCACTTTGAGCTATAGAATGCCTTCTGATATTTTGAAAAAAGCAAAAGTATTTGAAAGTGTTTCAATGTACCTTACCGTAACAGACGCTTTTATGATTACTAATTATACTGGTGCTGATCCAGCAGTAAATGGCCTTAACGCAAGTGCTGGTGGTGCTGGTGGTACAGGAATTGATTATGGTGTACTTTCTACTCCAAGAGGAGTTAACCTAGGTTTTAAATTTGGACTTTAATAAATTAAAAAGATGAAAAACATAACAAAATATATAGCTGTAACCCTAATAACACTGTTTATTACAGCTTGTAATCGTGATGAAATAGCAGATGTAAATATTAATCCAAGTTTCCCAACAGCAGTTGAACCCATTTATTTATTACCACAAATTGATGCTCAAATGGGTATAAGTCTTCAATTTGACGCTAGATTTTTAGGAAGATATGTACAATATTTTTCTAATTCAGCTTCCGGTGATGCTTGGGATTTATATGGTTATAATGCCGCAAGTGATAACTGTGGTGAAACATGGAAAATGGCCTATTACTCTCTTGGATTAAACGTGTCTAATGTAATTTCTACTGCAGAAGCTGCTCAAAGATATGACATACAAGGTATGGGAAAAGTGATTAAAGGATGGTCTTGGCAAGCTGCCACAGATATGCACAGCAACTTAATTAAATTTGATCAGGTATTTACACAAAGATTGACATTTGACTACGGAACACAACAAGAAGCATATGCTGAAGTAGAAAGATTAGCTCTAGAAGGAATTGCCGATATGGAAAGAACAGATGGGAAATCAGATCCAAACTATACCAAAAAAGGGGACTTAATCTATGCTGGTGACAAATCGAAATGGATAAAATTTGCCTATGGTTTATTAGCAAGAAATGCAAATAACCTTAGTAATAAAGCAACTTATAATCCTGATAAAGTGATTGGATATGTAAATAAATCATTGGCCAGTGCTGCAGATGATTGTACTGTAAAATTTTCAGGAACAAGCTCTACAGATGCAAGTTTTTGGGGTCCAACACGTAATAATATGGCAAATTATCGTCAAACAGATTTTATATTACGCGCCATGGATGGAACTGTTTTTGGCGGTGCTGTAGATCCACGTATGGCAAATGTTTTAGTGCCTTCACAAGATTTAGTATTTAGAGGAAATCCTTTAAACACAACTGCAGGAACAGTTACTGCAACCCGCATCCCTAATTTATGGGGAACTACAGCCTCAGGAACATCAGCAACGCCTGGTAGATATCTTTTTAGAGATAAAGCAGATTTTCCATTGATGACTTATGCTGAACTGCAATTTATA
>JAEMQE010000014.1:0-9114 GCA_022758945.1 Lentimicrobium sp.
CTTATGCATTATTGGATTTAATCGAGAAACATCCTTTCCAATTACAAAACACCATTATTATGGAAACTGGCGGTATGAAAGGCAAACGCAAAGAGATGATTCGCGAAGAACTGCACGAACAACTTTGCCAAGGTTTTGGCGTCAAAGCCATCCATTCGGAATATGGAATGACCGAATTATTGTCGCAGGCTTATTCCCTTGGAAATGGCGTGTTTGAATGCCCTTCCTGGATGCAAATCCTCGTTCGCGACACCGAAGATGCTTTGACTTATGTTGCCGCTGGAAAAACAGGCGGAATCAACGTGATTGATTTGGCGAATGTGAATTCCTGCTCTTTTATTGCTACGCAAGATTTGGGCAAAAAAAATCCCAACAACTCTTTCGAAGTATTGGGACGTTTTGATAATTCTGATATTCGAGGTTGTAATTTGATGGTGATTTAAACCTTACTCATAAATCTCTTTTCTGTGACCTAAATCAATGATATCAATTAGTAAAATATCATCAAAGATTTCATAAATCACTCTATAGTTTCCAACTCGAATTCTGTATCCTTTTCTGCCTTTCAGCTTTCTATAACCTTGCGGTCGAGGATTATCTGCTAAATCATAAATTTGCTTTTTGATAGCAGAATAATGTGGCTCATTAATTTTGATTAAAGCTTTCAAAACTTTATTTCTAAATTCGATAGTATAAGCCATTACTTCGCTAATTTGCGCTTTTCTTCAATAATTTTAAAAGCTTCGTCTATAGAAATACGATAACCATCATCCTCTCTTTTGGCTTCATCATAAAGACGTACATCTTCTAAATCTTCCAATTTTTCAATCAACTTATTGTATTTTTTTATAGATAATACAACCGCTGTTCTATTTCCTTTTTCGTCGGTCAAAAATTGAGTTTCCATAGCTTTTGTTATTTCTAGTAAAGTTATAAAATTATTTAACCCGAATCACAAAATAATTTTTCTTTCCGCTTTGCAACAACACGAATTGGTTGTTAATCAAATCTTTGGTCGAAAGCACGAATTCTTCGGTTACTTTTTCTCGGTTTACCGATATGGAATTGGCAGTCAAAGCGCGTCTCGCCTCGCCATTCGATTTTAAAAATCCTGTTTTTTCGTTTAGAATGTCAACAATGTTAATTCCAGATTCGATTTCAGTTCTGGCAATCTCCGCTTGCGGAACACCGTCAAAAACTTCCAAGAAAGTCGCTTCGTCCAGTTGTTTCAAATCATCGGCAGTGGCATTTCCAAAAAGAATTCCTGATGCTTTAATGGCATTTTCTAAATCTTCTTTTGAATGTACCATAACCGTAATTTCTTCGGCCAAACGTTTTTGCAACAACCGAAAATGTGGCGTTTCTCTATGTTTTTCGGTCAAATCCTGAATTTCTTCTTTAGATAAAAAGGTAAAAATCTTGATGTATTTTTCGGCATCAACATCCGAAGTATTTAACCAATATTGGTAAAATTTATAAGGCGATGTTCGTGCTGCATCTAACCAAATATTTCCTCCTTCGGATTTTCCAAATTTTGTCCCATCGGCTTTGGTGATTAGCGGACAAGTCAATGCGTAGGCTTTTCCACTGGCAATTCTTCGAACTAATTCGGTTCCAGTAGTAATATTTCCCCATTGGTCGCTTCCACCCATTTGAAGTGTACACTTTTTTTCTCTGTATAAATGCAAAAAGTCGTATCCTTGGACCAATTGATAGGTAAACTCCGTAAAGGACATTCCTTCGGCAGCTTCTGAAGACAAACGTTTCTTTACAGAATCTTTTGCCATCATATAATTTACAGTTATATGTTTACCAACATCACGAATGAAATCCAGAAATGAAAAAGCCTTCATCCAGTCGTAATTATTTACTAATTCGGCAGCATTTGGAGCAGCTGAAGTAAAATCAAGAAAACGGGACAACTGACTTTTTATGGCTTCTTGATTGTGACGCAAAGTGGCTTCGTCCAACAAATTTCTTTCGTTCGATTTTCCCGATGGATCGCCAATCATTCCTGTTGCACCACCAACCAACGCTAATGGTTTATGTCCAGATAACTGGAAATGTTTCAACAACATCACGCCAACCAAATGTCCTATATGCAATGAATCGGCAGTTGGGTCAATTCCCACATAAGCCACACGCATTTGTTCCATCAAATGTTCTTCTGTACCTGGCATAACATCGTGTAGCATTCCTCTCCAAGTCACTTCCTTAATAAAATTCTCCATTTAAATAATCAATTTTGGCAAAGATAAAATTTAATGTTGATTCGGTTAATTGTTTATTCGGTTAATTGAGAAAATAATTCGCAATTCATAATTCATAATTCGTAATTTTACCACTTATGGTTTTAGTCACAGGAGGAACAGGTTTAGTCGGCGCACATTTATTACTTCATTTAATTGAAAATGGAGAGAATGTTCGTGCTATTTATCGAAATTTGGAAACTATCCAGAAAACAAAATCCCTTTTTTCGCTTTATAAAAAAGAATCTCTTTTTGAAAAAATCGACTGGATTCAAGCTGATATTATTGACGTTCCATCTTTAGAAATTGCTTTCGAAAACGTGGAATATGTTTACCATTCAGCCGCTTTGATTTCATTTGACCCAAAAGACGAAGATTTACTTCGAAAAATCAATATCGAAGGAACCGCCAATATTGTTAATTTTTGCGTTGCCAAAAACGTAAAAAAACTCTGTTATATAAGTTCGATTGCCGCTCTTGGCGATTTGAAAGAAAACGAAAAAATCATTACCGAAGAAGCCGAATGGAATCCCGAAAAACCACATAGCGATTACGCCATTTCAAAATATGGTGCCGAAATAGAGATTTGGCGTGGGCAACAGGAAGGTTTAAATAGCGTAATTGTAAACCCGGGAATTATTCTTGGACCCAGAATTTGGGAACAAGGAAGCGGGATTCTTTTTAAGAAAATAGAAAACGGATTTCCTTTTTATACCAAAGGAATGACCGGATTTATTGCCGTGACTGATGTTGTTAGAATTGCTGTAGAATTAATGAAAAGCGAAGTGAGAAATGAAAGATTTACTCTCATTGCCCAAAACATTGTCTTTCAAGATTTGTTTAATTCAATTGCTGATGCCCTAAATGCAAAAAGACCTGCAATTTATACAAGTCCTTTTTTAATAGAAATTTTTTGGAGAATCGACTGGCTTCTATCAACAATTTTTAGATGGAAAAGAAAGTTAAATCGAGCTACTGCCAAATCTTCATATTCTAAAAATTTATATTCTAATGAGAAAATTAAAACAGCTCTAGGAACAGAATTTTTAGATATTCATCAGTATATAAAAGACATTTCACGTTTATAAACTCAAATTTTTCTCTTTGATTTTTTTATGGAATCGGCGTCTTTAGCAATTTTAAGTTCTTTCTTTACCTTTTTTATGGAATCCGCTTCTCTTTTTATTTTCAGCTTTTGTTTCTCCTTTTTTAGTAAAATATCTTTCTTTTTTTGAGCCTTAATCAGCGATTCCACTAGAGATTTATTGTTATCTAATCGCGCTTTGATTTTTTTAAACATCTTTTCGTACTCTTTATAATCAGCTGCATAGTAGATATTGCTTTGGGCAAATTGAACGCTGTCAATTTTATACTTTTTAAATATATAATCGTTTGGATTTATATTAAACGTGTCCAAAGAACTGGGATTTTGAACTTTTATGGCTTCCAAAAGTGATAAATCATACATAATATTTACCATTTTCTCTTTTTCGATAAGATGATTTGGCGTCTTTATTATATCCTTTTTACAACTTACAAAAATTGATAAAACAACTAAAAATGGCAGTATTTTTTTCATTTTCATAATATTATCTGTCAAATAATAATCGCTTTCCAGCACGAATATCTTTTACTTTAAAAGCAGAATAAACCAATTGTCCGTTTACAAAAGTATGGGTAATTCTTGATTTAAAAGTAAAACCTTCAAACGGTGACCATCCACATTTATAGAGAATATTCTCTTTTTTTACACTCCAAGGCAAACCTGAATTTACGATAACTAAATCAGCAAAATAGCCTTCTTTGATAAAACCACGTTTTTCTATTTTGAAAATCTTGGCAGGATTATGGCACATTTTTTCAACTATTTTTTCAATACTGATTTTCCCCTGATGATAAGCTTCAAACATTGCCACAACGGCGTGTTGCACAAGCGGTCCACCAGAAGGAGCTTTCAAATAAGGCTGATTTTTTTCTTCCAAAGTATGTGGCGCATGATCCGTAGCAATTACATCAATTCTACCATCAAGCAAGGCTTCCCAAAGAACTTTTCGGTCATTAGTAGTTTTTACGGCAGGGTTCCATTTAATCAAATTGCCTTTGGCAACATAATCATCATTGGTAAACCATAAGTGATGAATGCAAACTTCGGCGGTAATTTTCTTGTCTTCCAATGGAATTTTATTGGTAAATAAACCCATTTCCTTGGCTGTCGAAAGATGAAAAACATGCAATCGAGCACCTGTTTTTTTAGCCAAAGCAATCGCTTTGGAAGACGAAATGTAACAGGCTTCCTCGCTTCGGATAAGATGATGCGCCGTTACGGGAATATCCTCTCCAAATTCTTCTTTGTATTTCTTTAAATTATGCTTAATGGTGTTTTCATCTTCACAATGTACAGCAATTAACATTGGTGTACTTGAAAATATTCGTTCTAAAACAACTTCATTGTCAACCAACATATTTCCTGTTGATGAACCTAGGAATATTTTTATTCCCGCTACATTCTTTGGATTTGTTTTGAGAACCTCATCAAGATTATCATTTGTGGCTCCTATCATAAACGAATAATTCGCATAAGACTTCTCAGCAGCAATTTCGTATTTTTGTTCCAAAATTTCTTGCGTTACCGCATTGGGAATCGTGTTAGGCTGTTCAATAAACGAAGTTATTCCGCCAGCAACTGCAGCTTTAGACTCCGATTCGATGTCGCCTTTGTGAGTAAGTCCTGGCTCTCTAAAATGCACCTGATCGTCAATAGCACCTGGAATTAAATAATTTCCTTCGGCATCAATAATCTTACATTCGGATGATTTTGCGCTAATGCTTTCCGAAATTTCTACAATTAAATCATTTTCGATTAAAACATCTCCTTCAAAAATTGTTCCTTCGTTTACAATTTTGGCATTCTTGATTAAAACCCTATTCATCTTATTTTTTCTTATAAGGCGTTAACTAATTTTTTTAAACGGAGTGCAATAACTCCTAAAACAGCTTCTTTAAAAATGGCGCTACTCATTTTTGACTGTCCTTTTGTTCTGTCTGTAAAAATAATTGGAACTTCGACAATGTCAAAATTCTTGCAAAATGTTCTGTATTTCATTTCAATTTGAAAAGCATAGCCCACAAATTTTATTTTATCTAAATCAATTCCAACCAAAACTTCACTTTTATAGCAAATGAATCCTGCCGTGGCATCGTGAATTTTCATCCCTGTAACAAATTGCACATAAACTGATGCAAAATAAGACATCAGTACTCTGCTTAATGGCCAATTTACAACATTGACGCCCGTTACATAACGGGAACCAATGGCTAAATCCGCTCCACCAAAATGACATGCATCGTACAATTTTTCTAAATCGTTAGGATTGTGTGAAAAATCGGCGTCCATTTCGAAAACATAATCATATTTATGCTCCAAAGCCCATCTAAAACCGTGCACATAAGCTGTTCCCAAACCTAATTTTCCAGCTCTTTTTTCTAAAAATAATCTTCCCTCAAATTCAGATTGAAGCATCGTTACTTTTTCTGCGGTATGGTCTGGTGAGTTATCATCAATAACAAGAACATGAAAAGGTTTATGTTGTGAAAGCACTGACCTAATGATGCTTTCGATGTTCTCAATTTCGTTATAGGTAGGAATTATAACAATACAATCGTTCATATTTTGAGTAATTTCAACGCAAAAGTAAACTTTTTATGCGATTTGATTTCATAATAAAATTATAATAAAAAGAATGATGCAAAAAATTAGTAATTTTGCGTCGATATGATTGAAAACACACTTCATTTAAGGGTAATTGAGAACAAAGATTGGGCTACAATCTTGTTTGTGCTCTCATTTGCCACAATAGCAATTACAAAATCGGCCTTTGAGAATCGATTTGCAGACTTTGCTAAATTAATTTATTCAGATAAATATATTAATGTTTATAAAGACAGTAGCAACTTGATGAGTGGTTTTACTATTTCATTATTTTTTGTGCAAATTATCTCTTTAGCTTTCTTCATTCAACTTTCACTTTCCTTTTTTGGATATGCTACAAAAACTGATTGGATTTTGTACATTCAAATAATTACACTCCTAATTTTCTTCATTTTATCAAAATTTTTAATCGAAAAAATTATTGCTACAGCATTCCATATCGAGGAGTTTGTGGAACAGTTTAACCTTCAAAAGGTTACTTTCAGAACCTATATTGGATTATTTTTATTACCAATCAACATTATTCTGTTCTATAACAATACGTTTTCAAGGAATTTTTTCATACTTCTTATCGCTATTTTACTGATTGTAAACGCACTAACATATTTAGTTTCAATAAAAAATTATCAAAATATAATATTTAGCAAGTTGTTTTATTTTATTTTATATCTTTGCGCTCTCGAAATAGCACCGTATTATTTCATGTATTATTGGTTTACAAAAGGTATTGCTTAGAAAATGTCAAATATGAAAGTGAAAACAATTTTGGTGTCACAGCCCGAGCCTAAAGTGGAAAATTCCCCTTACTTTGAGCTTCAAAATAAGCATAAAGTAAAAGTTGATTTCAGACCTTTTATCCACGTCGAAGGTGTTAATGCAAAAGAGATTAGACTTCAAAAAATCGATCTTAACAATTTTACCGCAATCATTTTAACGAGTAAAAATGCTGTGGATCATTTTTTCAGAGTTGCTGATGAAATGCGTTATAAAGTTCCTGAAGGACTGAAATATTTCTGTCAATCAGAAGCAATTGCCTTCTATCTCCAAAAATACGTTGTATATCGCAAGCGTAAAATTTATGTTGGTCCAAAAGATTTTGCTGATTTATCTCCGCTGATAAAAAAATACAAAGACGAAAAATTCCTATTGCCTGCTTCAGATCAATTGAATGCTGATGCGCCAATAACTCTTAACAACCTGAAAGTAGATTGGACACAAGCTGTTTTTTACAAAACGGTTATAAGTGATTTGTCGGATTTAGCCGATGTATATTATGATGTTTTGGCTTTCTTTAGCCCAACTGGAATAAAATCATTGTTCAGTAATTTTCCAGATTTCGAACAAAACAACACGAGAATTGCAGTTTTTGGAAGCACAACCCAAAAAGAAGCTTTGGATAAAGGTTTAAGAATTGACATTCTTGCGCCAACTCCTGAAACTCCTTCAATGACAATGGCTTTGGAGAAATATATTTCAGAAGCAAATAAAGGAAAATAGAATTTGAAGAAAAAATACTTTTAAAATAAAGATTGAAAAAGCTGCGAATCGCGGCTTTTTTTGTTTTAAGTAGCAACTTATAAAATTAATTTATTCTTTTAGAAATAAACTGTTTGAAAAATAAAAAATCCGCTTCAACATAAAATTGAAACGGATTTTTATTAAAAATTTCAGAAGTTACCTCCTATTATTAAAAATCGAAATGTAATACAATAAAGTAGCAATCGAACCCAAAGCGGCAACAACATACGTTCTGGCAGCCCATTTCAAGGCATCTTTTGCTCCAGCTTGTTCCTCTCTAGTCAGCATATTTTTGTTTTCTAACCAAGCCAACGCACGATTACTCGCGTCATATTCAACCGGCAAAGTGATGATTGAAAACAAAGTTGTCGCTGCAAAAATCACGATTCCTACCAACAATAATTGCGGAAATGTTCGCAACATCAAAATTCCTGCAATCAAAATCCATTGCATATAAGACGACGCCACATTGACAACTGGAACCAAGCTCGAACGCAAGGCCAACCAATTATAAGCCGTGGCGTGTTGCACAGCGTGACCACATTCATGTGCTGCAACCGCTGCTGCCGCAGCATTTCTTTGGTTGTAAACCGCTTCACTTAAATTGACTGTTTTATCGGTTGGATTATAATGGTCTGTCAATTGTCCTTCTACCGAAATTACTTTTACGTCACGAATTCCGTGATCAGCAAGCATTTTCTCTGCAATTTCCTGTCCTGACATTCCATTTTGTAAATGCAGTTTAGAGTATAATTCAAATTTATTTTTTAACGTATTACTGATTAACCAGCTTGCCAGCATAATTGCACCAGCCAAAACTAAATAACTCATTCCCATAATTTATATCTTTTATGTTTGTGTAATTTCAATATCAAATTCTAAACCAAATGTAGAAAATGTCAATTTGGCATTCGTTAAAAAATCTTTAAAATATCAATGGCAATTTCAATGGCAATGACAATAGTGCTTGCAAAAAAAATCCAAACTCTAATTGAACATTGTAAATAGAATTTGGATTTTTTAAATTTAGATTATTCATTGACATTGTTATTGCCATTGAAATTGAATCTTTTTCTATCCAACCAAATTAATCACTTTTCCTGGAACGATGATTATTTTATTTGGCGTTTTTCCGTCCAATTGTTTTAAAGTTCTTTCGTCTTTCATAATGATTTCCTGAATTTCAGGCACAGTCAAATCCAAAGACAATTCGATGGTGAAACGCATTTTTCCGTTGAAAGAAACTGGATATTCTTTGCTGCTTTCCACCAAATGTTTTTCATCCAATTTTGGAAAATCTACCGTCGAAATCGAACCTGAATTTCCTAATTGACTCCATAATTCCTCAGCAATATGTGGCGCATAAGACGAAATCAAAATCGCTAACGGCTCTAAAATCGCACGAGAATGACAATTTTGCGTTGATAATTCATTCACGCAAATCATAAATTGTGAAACCGAAGTATTGAAAGAGAAACCTTCAATATCTTCTGCTACTTTTTTGATGGTTTTGTGTAACGATTTTAAGTTGTCTTTTGTTGGCGTGTCGTTGTTTACGATTAAACCATTTTCGTCAAAATACAAACGCCACAATTTTTTAAGAAAACCAAAAACTCCCGAAATTCCTGCTGTATTCCA